>JAICUE010000513.1 GCA_025936015.1 Gemmatimonadaceae bacterium | reverse complement strand
GTTCGTCTCGTTGTTCAGGAAGTACTCGGTGATGAATTGCTGAACGAGTCGCTCCAGCCCCGACGGATCGATCTCGTCTTCCTGCAACCGCCGCACTTCCGCGCGCATCAGGGCGAGCGTCGTGTCGGGCGCGGTGGTCGTTACGTACAGTCCACCGGCTGACGCCGCCCGTTCGATGAACGGCGCGTCCACCGCATAGGTGAGGTTTCGCCGGCTGCGAATCTCGGAGAACAGACGTCCCGACAACACCGCGGTCGCCACGCGCAGCGCGGGATAGTCCGAGCTCGACGCAGGTGGTCCGGCGTAGTAGCCGAGGATGTAATTGGTCGGCAGCGACCGCGCGACGACGGTGAGCGATGGCGTCCCCGTCTGCAGCGTCGGCGGCGGAGTCCAGCGATAGCTGCCGCGCGGCTGCTTGCCGATCGTCGCATGCACCAGCTGCTCCACTTTCGCGCGGTCGACGTTGCCGACGACCACGAGCAGCATCCGTGATGCGTTCATCTGCTCGCGCTCGTACGCCCGCAGGTCGGCAAGCGTGATGTGCGCGATGCTCTCGGCGGTGCCTAACGGTTGGAGGGCATACGGGTGCCCCTGCCACGTCGCGCTGTCGGCCAGCGCCTCGACCAGTGCGTCCGGAGAATCGCGGCGCGTGTTGACGTCGCTCAGGATCTGCTCGCGCACTCGTTCGACCTCGGCCGAGTCGAGGCGCGGGGCGGTGACGCGATCGGCGAGCACCATCCATGTCGAGTCGAAGCTGTCGCGCAGCGATCGTGCGCCGATCATCGTCCAGTCCACCGCCGGATCGATCACGATGTCGCTGCCGAGCCGGGCGGTGAGTGCGCGCAGTGCCTCCTTCGAAAACTTCTTCGTGCCGCGTTCCGATGCGATCAGGAGCATCGCTTCGATCCCCTGCGTCTCGGGGGTCAGCTGGCGCGTTCCGCCGAGCAGGTAGAGGTTTGCCGCGACGACGTCGTTGGCCGTCGTCTGGCGAAGCACGACGTGAACACCGTCGACCATGAAGTCGGTCGTCGTCGGACCGTTGCCTGCTGACCGCGCGCCGTCAGGCGCCGCGGCCAGCCCCTGCCCATCGGCTCGGACGGTGATGAACGTGATCGCGGCCAGCGCGAGCGCTGCGATGCGCGACATCATCGTCCGCCCCCTGCGGCGAGCAGATCGGCGTCGGTGAGCGCGATGCGCCGGCGCGAATCGGGATCGATCATCACCCCGACGACGCGCGGCTTGTCCACGATGTATCGCGCCGCGTAGGCATTGAGATCCTTGGTCGTCTGCTGCGCCATGTTGTCCGCGTATCCGAGGTAATACTCGAGACTCGCAACACTCCACCAGAAGCCGATGGTGTGCGCGAATCCCGAGGCGCGTTCCAGCCCCATCGCCGTCCCGACGACGCGCTGGCGCTTCACCGGCTCGAGCTCCGCCGCGTCGAAGTAGTCGGGGTCGTCGAAGCGCGCGATCTCCTTGTCGAGCGCCGCGAGCGCGGCCTTCAGCTTCTCCGGCGTCGTCGTGCCGCTGATGCTGATCGGGCCGACATGATTCAGGGTGTAGTAGTTGACGCCGATCGACTGGAACAGGCCGCTGTCCACCAGCCGCTTCTGGAATCCGGAGTTCGGCTGGTTGAGCACATCGGAGAATACGTCGGCTGCGTATGTCGATTGGGGATCCTTTCCGACGCTGGGACCCTGCCACTGCTCGAGCACGATGACCGTTCCGATCGGCGCCTCGATCACGATCCCCCTGCTCGCCGGCATCGGAGGCACCGGTGGAATCGGGTCGGCGACGAATGGATCGGGCGCGCGCGGCCAGTCGCCGAACGCGTCCCGCGCGGCGCGGAAGACGCTGTCGGGATTCACGTCGCCCGTCACGATCAGCGCACTGTTGTTCGGGACGTAATACTTGTGCTGGATCGCGCGCAGCTTCTCCGGCGTCGTTGCCAGGATCGCGGGCCGCTCGCCTAACGCGTCCTTTCGCGAC
>JAICUE010000025.1 GCA_025936015.1 Gemmatimonadaceae bacterium | reverse complement strand
GTGCGCAACGACGACCTTGAAGAGGTTCGCCGCGTCGCTGTCGCGCCCGGCGCGCAGCGCGATGATGCCAGCCGTCACGAGCTCGTTGTCGGAGTAGCCGCTCGGGTTGGCGAGCACCGCGGCGTAGGTCTGCTTCACGGCCGCGGTATCGCCCATCAGCGTCTGCATGCGGGCGAGCGAGGCGCGGGCGGTCGCGGCGTTTTCGTCCTTCGGCGACTCTGTAAGGAAGGTCTGGAAGGTCGTCGCAGCGTCGTTCGCGAGCTTCTTCTGCTGGTCGCCAGTCGCCGATTCCGCCTGGCTACCGACGAGGATGCCAAGGTTGAACAACGACAGCCGCCGCTGGTCGGCGAAGACCGTGTCGAGCGCAGCAAATTCGGCTGCTTTCCGCGTGTAGTCGACGGCGCTCGGGATATCGTTGTTCCGCTGAGCGAGCGACGCGAGAATGCTGTAGGCATACGGCGCGGCCGGGTCGAGCATCATCGAGCGCTTCGCGTAGAATGTCGCGGAATCGGCGTTGCCTGCGTTGTAGAAGTTGCTCGCTGCCTGCGTCGCGCGCAGCCACGCGCCCTGGCGCCGCCAGCTGCCCGTGGTCGCCTTGCACTCGGGCATCGCGGTCTCGACGATGCGCATCGTCGAGTCGCCAAGCGCGGCGACGTCGACCGATGTCGCGACGTCGGTGGTAAAGCCAAGATCGCCGCGCGTCATCATGCGCGGGATCGTGCTGTCCTCGACGATCGTGAAGAACACCTTGCCAAGCTCGTAGTTGCGGCCCGCCGGGTTCGACTGATCACCCTTTTCGGTGAGTGATTTCACGACCTTCTTCAGCGCGTCGAGCTTCTTCGGCTGCGGAAGCGCGCGCGCCTGCTGGATCATGAAGTTCGCGGTCGCGATTTCCTTCGGCTTGCTCTCGTCGATGTCGCACGACTTGGCCTGCTGGGCATGAGCGCTGGTCGCGACGAGCGATGCGGCGGCGCCAAGCAGTGAAAGGCTCCGATACAGAGTCATTAATTTCCTCGATGAAGATCTCGGGGTAACCGCCAGGTCTGCGGCGCGGGGATCATACACTGGGCCCCCGACCGCGTTCCGCCGCCAATTCGGCATCGCGAAATATACTCGCGGCCGGCCGCCCTGTCGCCTCCGCGACTGCAACGACGTCGTCGTGTTCCGGCTTGGCTGTCACCACCCCTCCCGGACGGGTGACGAGCTTCACACGTACCGGGTGGCCATCGACGGCGACGACGGCCACTTCGCGACTGAGTGCGCGACGCGTCACAGCGGTGCGCCGAACGCCGATCGTGGTCGTGGCGCTCAGCGCGCGTTCCTCGAGAGCGCCGGCTAGCGCCGGCGTGCAGAGGATCTCGATTCGGGTTCCCGCTCTTCCCTTCTTCATCAGGACCTGGTGCATCGTGACGTCCAGCGCGCCCGCAGCTCGCAGCTGGTCGGCCGCAACGGCCAGGTATTCCGGCGACATGTCGTCGACGTCGGCGGCGAGAAGGACGAGCGTTTCAGGCGCATCACCGGGACCCGGCATCGCGTCGGCGTGGTCCGCGAGGATCAGCCGCAGCGCATTCGGGCGATCGGGAAAGTCCTTCGTTCCCGCGCCGAATCCGCTGCGCCGCGGCACGTATGACGGAGCGCTTCTCCCGTCGGTCAGGACACGGAGCAGCGCCGCGCCGGTCGGTGTGACGAGCTCCCCTGCCCCTTCCGGCCCCGGCTTCACCGCTATCCCCTCGAGAATCTTGAGTGTCGCGGGAGCAGGAACCGGAAGTATCCCGTGTGCGGCGCGAACGGTACCATCGCCAAGGGAAACGCGGCCGGTGAACGCCTCGCTGACGCCGAGGAGGTGGAATCCCCAGACCGATCCGACCACGTCGAGGATCGCATCGACAGCACCCACCTCGTGGAGGTGCACGTTCTCGGGCGACACGCCGTGGAGCTCTCCCTCACACGTCGCGATCAGGGTGAACGCGGCGTCGGCCCGCCGCCTGACGATGTCAGGCACGGGCGCGGCAGCAACGAGTGCGCGAATCTCGCGGATCCCGCGGCCGTGCGGCTGCGGCGGGATGTCGAAGTCGACCTTCCGGCAGGCGATCTCACCGCGTTTCACGTCGCGGATCCGGACGCCGACGCTGTCGATGCCTAACGTCGCCGGCAACGCCCGCAGCCAGTCGGCGTCGAGGCCCACGTCGAGCAGCGCGCCGAGCGTCATGTCACCGGAGATCCCGGAAAACGGGTCGAAGATGGCGATCGGCATGCGGTTCAGGTGCGGGTTCGCGGCGTCATGTGCGGTAGCTCGCGCCGCTGCCGGTATTGAAGACGAGGACTTCGCTATCGCGGTCGATCCGGCCGGCCGCCACGAGCATCCGCGCGACCGCGAGCGCGCAGCCACCTTCTGGCGCGGCATCCACACCGGTGGTCCGCGCAAGGGTCGCGGTGTCGCGGCGAATCGCATCCTCGGAGACGGCGCCAGCGTCCCCGCCGCTCTCGTACAGCGCGCGCAGGATGAGGCGGTCGCCTAACGGTCCGGGGACGCGCAGCCCGCTCGCGTGCGTGGACGGCGACTCCCACGGCTGCGCACGCTCCGCGTGCGCGGCAAACGCACGAACGATCGGCGCGCATCCCTCCGCCTGAGCGACGATCATCCGTGGCCGGCGCGCATCCGCGCCGATCCATCCCCACTCGGCCATCTCGGCGAACACCTTCCACATCCCGATCAACCCCGTCCCGCCCCCGGTCGGATAGACGATCGCGTCGGGGTAGCGCCAGCCCAGCTGCTCGGCGAGCTCGAGACCCATCGTCTTCTTGCCTTCGATCCTGTAGGGTTCGCGAAGCGTCGAGACATCAAAGTATCCGGACTCGGCGGCGAAGGCGCGCGCCGCGCGGCCGGCGTCACCGATGTGTCCGGGCACGGTGACGAGCGTCGCGCCTAACGCGCGAATCGTCGCCAGGATGTTGGCCGGCGTCGTCTCCGGCGCGAACACGCGCGCGGGGAGGCCGGCGGCGGCGGCGTACGCTGCCATCGCCGCCCCGGCGTTACCAGCCGTCGGCACGACGAGCCCTGGAACGCGGTGGGCGAGTGCGCGGGTGACGGCGGCGCTCATGCCGCGAGCCTTGAACGACGCGGTCGGGTTGAGGGCTTCGTCCTTGATCAGCAGCCGGCGCACCCCGATGTCCTCGGCGAGGCGGGGGGCATCGAGCAACGGCGTCGCTCCCTCGCCTAACGTGACCGGACGCTCGCCGGCCGCGAGCGGAAGCACGGCGCGATAGCGCCACATGTCCCAACCCGAAAGTTCGTCCCGAGCAGGATGGCGGGCCTCGTACCGCACGAGAAGTGGCTGGCCGCAGGTTGGACACACGGACGCGAGCGCGTCGCCGGCCGCCGTGTAGTCGCACGCCGAACAGCGAAGGATCCAGTCAGCGGTCATTGGCTAGTCGCGATATCGGACACGGCCTGTTCGGTCGGCGTGATTGCGGGTGAAGGCGTGGCAAGTGAGTCCTTGGTTGGATCGCTCTTGTCGAGCGACGCGAGAATTCGTTGGGCTGATGCGAGCGAGAAGCCAGGCAGCTGGGCGATCGCTTCCGCGCCGGCGGTGCGCACCCCTTGCACACTGCCGAATGCACGAATGAGCGCCCCGCGCTTCGACGGCCCGATGCCGGGAATGGAAAGCAGTTCCGACGTGACGGTGCGCGCCGTGCGGCGCTGGCGCTGGAAGGTCACGGCGAATCGATGCGCCTCGTCGCGCACCTGCTGCAACAATCGAAGCGCAGGCGACCGCCGCGACAGCCTGACGGAGTCGGTCCGTCCGGGAACGAAGATCTCTTCCTCGCGCTTTGCCAGGCTGATGATCGGCAGGGCGATTCCCTGCGCGTCGAGCGCCGCACGCGCCGCGTTGAGTTGCCCTTTCCCGCCGTCGATCACGACGAGATCGGGAAGCGCCTTACGCTCTTCGACGCGGCGTGCAATGAAGCGGGACACGACCTCGTTCATCGAGGCGAAGTCGTCGATTCCCTCCACTGTCTTGATCTTGAACTTCCGGTATTCGGCGCGATAGGGCCGTCCGTTCTGGAACCAGACGCACGACGCGACGGTGTCCGTGCCCTGCGCGTGTGAAATGTCGAAGCAGGCGATCGCCCGCGGAACACGCTGAAGGCTCAGCTCCCGCTGCAGCTCATAGACCGGGTCGCCCGCCCGATCGGTCGTCTCCTCGTTCGCCATGCGAGCTTCCTCGAGCAGATGGCGAGCGTTCTGCTGCGCGAGCTCGATGATCTCGCGACGCGGCCCTCGTTGCGGGACGTGCACGCGCGTCGGCGCCATTGAATCAGCGAACAGTTCACGATCGTCGAAATCGAAGGGCACGAGCAGTTCGGCGACGCGCTCGTCGAGTGTGAGGTAGGTTCGTGCGAGGTAGGCATAGAGCACCGTCGCGTCGGGCTCTTCGTCGACGTGGTCGAGGAAGTGATGCTCGCGCGCAAGCAGCTTGCCGTCGCGCACCCGCAGGATCGCGACGACCGCGTCGCTCCCGTCGCGGGCGTAGCCGATCACGTCGCGATCGCCACCCTCGACCTGGAGCACGACCGTGGGTTCTTCCATGTGCTCGAGCTTGTGCAGCACGTCGCGGAGCTCGGCGGCGCGCTCGAAATCCAGCCCCTCCGCCGCCTCCGCCATTCGCTCGCTGACGCGGCGCACCACTTCGTCGGTTCGTCCCTCGAGGAAGAGGACGACTTCATCGATCATCGCACAGTACTCTTCCTGCGTCTGCATCAGGATGCACGGCGCCTTGCACCGCCCGATGTGATAGTCGAGACATGCGCGCTCGGGCATCGTCTTCGGCATGTCGTAGTTGCACGAGCGTACGGTGAAGATTCGCTTCACGACATTGAGCGCTCTTCGCATTGCGCCGACGTCCGTGTACGGCCCGAAGTATCGCGCGCCATCGCTCTCGAGCCGGCGCGTCACGTACACGCGGGGAAAGGGCTCGTGAACCGTGACCTTGATGTACGGATACGACTTGTCATCGCGCAGCGCGATGTTGAAGCGCGGATGGTATTCCTTGATCAGCGTCGCTTCGAGAACGAGCGCATGTGCTTCCGTGGGGACAACGATCGTCTCGACGTCGACGGCGTTGTGCATCAGCAGCCGCGTCTTCGGACTCTCGAGATGCTCGCCGTTGAGATAGCTCCGCACGCGCGAACGCAGGCGCTTCGCCTTGCCGACGTAGAGCACGACTCCGTCCGCGTCCTTCCAGAGGTAAACCCCCGGGGACTCAGGAAGAGACGGCACTTTCGCGGCGATCGATTCAGCAGGCATCGTTGTGGAGTGCTCCTCCACGATATTACCTAGCGGGCGGCGCGGCGTGCCACCCGGCCGAGGAGTGCGGTGGCTTCGGCGACGCCGAGCGCGCGGGTGACGGCGAGGTACACGACTCCATAGACCGCCACCGTGCCGACGCCGCCCGCAAGGCGCGGCAACGCGCCAAAGAGATACAGCTTTGCGCCCCATGCGGCGGCGGCCGCGACCAGCGCGCCGACGTATACCGGAACGAGGTTACGCGCTGCGAAATCGACGCGACCGATGCGGCGCTCGGCCGCGCGGCGCAGCAAGGTGAATTCGACCCATGCCGCGATTCCCGCGGACGCCGTGAGGCCGGTCGCGCCCCAGCGCTCGTTGAGGTGAAAGACTCGCGGGAGCTGGATCGCGAAGAGGTAGCCAAGCACGATCGTCAGCGCGACACGGATGATCGCGAAGCGGAGCGGCGTCCGCGTGTCCCGCCGCGCGTAGAAGACCGACGAATACAAGCGTCCCATCGTCGCCGCGAGCAGCCCGACGGCCGAGCCGGCGAGGATCGCCCAGACGTAGTTCGCGTCGGCCTGCGTGAAGCGCCCGGATCGGAAGATGATTCCGGCGAGTACGCCGCCGAGTGCGAGAAACGCGACGCCCGAGGGCACCACGAAAAACGTCAGGCGGCGAAGCCCCGCCGCGATCCGGACTCGCAGCGCAGCGGCCACCGTCTCGTCGTCACCGCCCATCGACGACATCGCGGGAAGCTCGGCCGCGGACACCGCCATGCCGAACAGGCTCACCGGCAGCAGGTAGAGCGTTTGCGCGTTGGTGATGGCGGTGACTGCGCCGGTCGGCAGGTAGCTCGCGATCACCGCATCCACGTAGGCACTGATCTGAACGACGCCGCGCCCGACGAACACCGGCCCGAACGATCTCGTGACTTCACGCAGGCCATGCGACTGCAGGTCGAAGCGGATCCGCAGCCCGCGCACCAGGCGGAGCACCGACGGGAGCTGGATGACGAACTGCAGCGCGCTCCCGACGACCGACGCCCACGCCAGGATGATCGCGAGCGAATCGAGCGAGCGTCCATGCATCGTGCTGCGGCCGTACCACAGCAGCGTCACGATCATCGCGACGTTCCAGATGACAGGGGCCGTGTACGAAAGCAGGAAGCGACGGTGGCTGTTGAGAATGCCCAGACACCACGCCGAGAGCACGAGGAGGCCGGCGCCGGGAAACAGGATCCGCACCAGCCGGACGGTGAGCGCGCGCTTCTCTCCTTCGAATCCGCCGGCGAGGATGTCCGTCAGGAATGGGGCACTGAGGACGCCGACGAGAACGATGACGGACACGACGAGCGCGAGTACCGCTGCAACGGCGCCGGCTACGCGTCCCGCCTCCTCGTCCTCGCCGCGCCCGACGAGCCGCGCATAGACCGGGATAAACGAGGCTGAGAGCACGCCTTCACCGAAGACGTTCTGCAGGAAGTTCGGGATCCGGAACGCGGCGTTGAACGCGTCGGCCTGGTCGGTGAGGCCGAAGTAGTGCGCGAATACCGTCTGCCGGAACAGCCCCGCGAGTCGGCTGGCGAAGATGCCGGCGCCGACGAGGAAGGCGTGGCGGCCGCCCTGATCCGGCGCTGGAGCAGCTGGCGGCGCCGGGCGCGGCGGCGCGCCGGTGGATTCGGCCATCAGCCGATGAGCGTGCGTGCGTGGACCGCCGCGCCCGCGCGCATGTCTTCCAGCAGCGTCGGGCCGTAGCGCGCGAGGAGGGGAATGAAGTTCAGCGCCCGTTCCTGGCGGATCCCGAATGGGCACAGCGATGCGCGGGCCGTGCCTAACGTGAGCATGGCGTCCGTCTCGCGACGCTTGACCGCCGCGAGAACGCGACGCTCGAGCCGCTCGGCAAGCCAGGCCGCGCGCCGTGCGTGCCCCTGGGCGACTCGCTCGTCGATGATTCCCGTGTCTGCCGACAGCGCCGCGAGCGCCGCTCCCAGCGACTCGGCCTGCTCCTTCGCCTGCGCGATCACCGCGCGCGCCCTTTCAGGAAGCGCACGTTCGGCGATTCGGCGTTCCGGTGCCGCCGCATCCGCAAGATCGGCACGTGTCAGCTCCAGCCGGGCCAACGCCCGCGCGATGCGCGGCTCGATGATGGTGCACGACCATCGCGGCAGGGCCAGCGGCTGCTCGGCGTCGAGCGCGGCCGCGACCGCGCTGACTTGCGCGAAATACGCCAGCTCGCCCGGACCGGCCATGTAGGCCGCCGTCGGGAGAATCGCCCGCTCGACGATCGGACGAAGCAGCACGTTAGGCGAGAGGGTTTCCGGAGCGGGTCGACGAGCTGCGTCGGCGCGGAGCCGCGCCTTCACGCCGTCGCGCCGCTCGAAGACCAGCGCAAGATCATTCATCTCGGCGACCTGCGGAGCGAGCCCCGCGGCGCGAATCGCGGCGCCCCGCTCGGCGAGAGCGCGGCTGATGTCGGCCGCACGGTCGATGGCCGCGGTGGTCACCGGCGCTGCCGCGATCCGCACCCGTTCGTCGCCGGCGTCGAGCACGGCGATGCCTAACGGGTTGAGGAGGGCGGCGAGCAGGTCGACGAAGGCCCCTCCCACGGTCGCGGCCGGCGAGTACGCCGCGGCAGTGATTTCGAGCGGGTCGGGAAACGCGACAGCTCCGGCCGCGGCAGTCAGCCGGCCAACGAGTGCCGAGACGTCGCCTAACGCTGCAGCGTACATCGGAGTGCCTTCCGGCGCCGCGACGGTCGCGACCAGCCGTTCGGGCGCGCCCTGGAGCGCGATCACGGTGCTGCTCGCTTCCGCCGCGTCGGCATCGTCGGTGGCCGCCCAGAACACCGCCGCGGCCGGAATCCCGGTCGAACTCTCGATCTCTTCGGCAAGGGCGAGGGCGGACAGCGCCTTCGACCAGGTATAAATCGGGCCGCCAAAGAGTCCTGGCTGCTGCCCGGTGGTGACGAACACGCCGTTCTCGCGGCGAACACGCTCGAGGTTCTCCGCGGCGGCCCCGCTCGCGCGAATCGCGCCGCCAAGTGCATGCAGCGCGCGATCGGCTGCGCCGTCGGCGCCGATCCGAACGACACGGCCCCACCATTCGGCCATGTTGTCGGGTGGCGCCGCGAACCAGCCGGCCGGTGCCCGACGTGCCAGCGCGAGCTGCGCCAGGCCGGACCCGCCTAACGGTTCGGTGACGACCTGCGGCCGACGGTTATCGCTCACGTCCCGCTGCCATCATTTGTGATAGGGCTCCCCGCGAACGATCGTCCCGGCGCGATAGAGCTGCTCGGCGAGGACGAGCCGCGCCAGCTCGTGCGGCAGCGTCCACGCTGCCAGTGACAAGCGCGATTTCGCCCGCGCCCGCACGTCCTCCGACAGCCCGAACGCACCACCAATGAGCAGCGCGACACTCCGGGCGGACTCGCGGGTGCGCTGCAGCCAGTGGGCGAACGCATCCGAGCTCATCGCGGTGCCTTCGGCGTCACAGGCCACGACGTCCGCACCGGCCGGCACCCTGGCCAGGAGACGCTCACCCTCCCGCGCGCGGACGAGATCCGCCGAGGCGCCACGCGCCGGCTCCTCGCGGACCTCGTATACGTCGAGCGGCCAATATCTGGCCGCTCGCGTCTCGAACTCCTCGATCGCCGCGGCGAGTCCTGGCTCGCGGGGCTTTCCCACCACGATCACCAGGACGCGCACGCGGTGTTCAACACTCGCGAATCACGCGTAGATCCCGCGCAGACGATGGACCGTCGCGACGCGGCTGATCGACAGCATGTACGCCGCGGTGCGCATGTTGACCTTGTGCTGCTTCGAGAGGCTCAACACGTCGGCGAAGCTGCGGCACATGATCTCCTCGAGCCGGCTGTTGACCGTCTCTTCACTCCAGAAATATCCGCCGCGGTCCTGCACCCACTCGAAGTACGAGACCGTGACGCCGCCCGCGTTCGCGAGGATATCCGGGATGACGAAGATGCCCTTCTCTTCGAGGATCGAATCCGCGCCCGCGGTGGTCGGACCGTTCGCGCCCTCGGCGATGATCTTCGCCTGCACCTTTCCCGCGTTCTTGGAGGTGATCACGTTCTCGAGCGCCGCGGGGACGAGCACGTCCACCGGGAGGGTGAGCAGATCGTCGTTGGTGATCGAATCGCCGCCCTTGAAGCCTTCGAGCGACCGATGCTGCTTCACGTACTCGATCGCCTTCGGAACGTCGATGCCAGCCTTGTTGTGATAGCCACCGGTGCGGTCGCTGATCGCGACGATTTTGCACCCCTGCTTCGCCAGCAGGTCGGCCGCGACCGATCCGACGTTGCCGAAACCCTGAACCGCGACCATCGCGCCCTGCATCGGCACACCGAGGTGCTTGAGTGCCTCGCGCGTCACGAGCATCACGCCGCGCCCCGTTGCCTCACGACGGCCGAGCGATCCGCCCATCTCCACCGGCTTGCCCGTCACGACCGCGGTAACCGTATGCCTGACGTGCATCGAGTAGGTGTCCATCACCCACGCCATCACGCGTTCATTCGTGTTCACGTCGGGCGCCGGGACGTCCGAATCGGGGCCGAGGGTGTTGATGATCCCCGCCGTGTAGCGTCGCGTGAGGCGCTCGAGCTCCGACACGCTCATCTTCAGCGGATCGCAGATCACGCCGCCCTTGGCCCCGCCGAACGGGATATTCACCGCGGCGCACTTCCAGGTCATCCACGCCGCCAGTGCCTTCACCTCATCGAGGTTGACGTGCGTATCGAATCGGATGCCGCCCTTTGCCGGACCGCGTGAAGTGTTGTGGAGGACGCGATAGCCGACGAACACATCGATCTCGCCGTTGTCCATCAGCACCGGCACCGAGATCGTGATTTCCTTCTCCGCGTGTCGCAGCACCTTGTACAATCCCGGCTCGAGATCGAGCAGCTCTGCTGCCCGATCGAAACGGGACATCATCGACTCGAATGGATTTTCCTCGTTGAGAAAGCGGTCCTTGTCCGGGCGGACAATCTTGTCGGTGGGGAGTCGAAGGTCGGATGCCATGGTTTGGTCGAATGGCCGGACGCGCCGGCGTTGGCTCAGAAAGTCGAGCGTGCTGCGAGCAACCCGTCGAGTAGAAGGTCGAGGGATTCGATCCCCGCCTCAACGTTCACATGCTGAGAAACATACCATAACCGCGGCGCCTCGGCAGGCCAATGGGGGGCGAGCTTCACCGCATCCTTCAGTGTGCAGACGGCGAGGTCGGCGCCCGAACTATCGAGGGCGATACGCGCCGCATCGTTCCCGCTGAAATCGTGGTGATCCGGGAAGATGCTCGTCGTGACCGTGGCGGCGCCCGCCTGCTCGAGCTGCCGAATGAACGCGCCGGGGTCGCCGATCGCCGCGATGATGTGTAGCCGCTTGCCGGCGATCGACGAGAGCGGGCGCGACTCCGGCCCGCGCGCATCGCGAAGATCGTGCGGGGCGAGCCAGACAATCGCCGTAGCGAGCGTCGGGACTGTCGCGCGCAATGCAGTCACCACAGCTCGCGCCTCCTCATTGCTCGCGGCTTTCCGCGTGACGATCGTCAGCGCGGCGCGGCGCAGTCCGCGCACCGGTTCACGCCATGGGCCCGCCGGGAGCAGGCGTTGTTTCGAGCTCCAGCTGTCCGCGCTCACCAGCACTACGTCCGCCCACCGGTCGGCGCGGCGGTGCTGGAAGGCGTCGTCGAGAACAGCGACGTCCGCACCGACCACGCGCGCGCGTGCAACACCGGCCACGCGGTCGGGAGAGACGACGACTGGAATGTCGGGATTGAGCGTCGCGTGCACGAGCGGCTCATCGCCGCCATACCCGCGGAGCACGATGGCCGGTCGGCCACCGCGGTCGCGCAGCCGCGCCGCGATGTATGCCGAGACCGGCGTCTTCCCAGTCCCGCCAACGCTCAGGTTTCCGACGCTCAACGCGGGCAGCACCGTTTGCCGGGCGGGGAGGACGCCGACGTCGTAGAGCGCGCCGCGCGCAGCGACGATGCCATGGTACAGCCCCGCGACGGGCGCGAGCGCGAATCGGACAATTTTCGCGAGCGGGTCGCGACCATGCCAGATTCGGTCGACGACACGCACGCTCGACGAACTGGATGCCGGATCAGAGGGCGACTGCGGCACGTTCGGCGTCCTCCATCAATGCCTGGAAACGTGGTGCCTCGCTCGAGGCGGCGCGCGCGTCCCCGGCCTTCACGTGCGCAGCGGCGCCGTACGAGATGACGACGCGCGCAAAGGGACGTGGAATCATGAACCGGTCCCAACTCTTCAAGTGCCACGCCGATGGCGCCACGACCGTCGCCGGAATGATCGCGGCGCCCGTTCGCTGCGCGACGATCAGCGCGCCGGCGGCAAAGCTCTTCGCCGGGCCGCGTGGGCCATCAGGCGTCACCGCGATGTCCTGCCCCGACTCCACCTGCCGGACCATCGACAGCAGCGCCCGCCCCGCCCCGCGCGTGGTCGATCCGCGCACCGTCCGATGGCCGAGCGCCATCGCGATCCGCGCGATGATCTCGCCGTCGCGATGCTCGCTGATCAGCACCGCGACCTGCTCGCCGCGATGATGGTACAGCAGCGGAAGCATCTGTCCGTGCCAGAGCGTTATGATCACCGCTCGACCCGCTTCGCGCTCCGCCCGCAGTCCCTCATCACCGATCACCCGCAACCGCCACGTCGACGCCAGCGCCCGCACGAGCAGGGTGCCGAGCCTGACGATCCATCGCATCTTCGCGCTCGGCGCTTCGTCGGGCTCGGTCTCCGCCGGGACTCGTGTCGGTGTCGGCTTGAACGGGCGACGCGGCTCGCTCACGTGGCGATCCCCAACGCCATCCGTGCAACGCGAGCCGCCGCCCCGGGCGCGCCAAGGCGGCCGCGAACTTCTTCGAGGCCGCGCACCACCTCCGCGCGCCTGACGCTGTTCGACACGATCAACCGTTCCAGCTCGTCGGCAACATCGCGCGGGTTGAGCGCATCCTGGACGAACTCGCGCGCGACTTCCCGTCCGGCGACGACGTTGACGAGCCCGATGTGCGGAATCCTCACGACGCGGCGCGCAATCGCGTACGTGAGCGCGTTCGTGCGGTAAGCCACGACGAGCGGGCAGCCGGCAACGGCTGCTTCGAGCGTCGTCGTGCCACTCTTGCACATCGCAGCATCAGCCGCCCGCAACAGCGGAAAGGACGCCCCGCGCACCATCGGGAACGGGATCTTCGCCGCATCCAGCTGGATCGTCGGTGCGACGCTGACGACGACCTGGAGCGCTGGGATGCGCCGGCGCATCTCCTCGCCGGTCGCGACGAAATCGTCGAGGTGTCGAACGATTTCCTGCTCACGACTCCCGGGGAAGAGCGCGAGCAGCGGCCGATCCTGTGCGAGCGCGAGCTGCGCGCGCGCCGCCTCCCGTGTCGGCAATTCGAGCGCGCGGTCGAGCAGCGGATGACCGACGAACTCGGCGTCGATCCCATGATCGCGAAGCAGCTTCTCCTCGAATGGAAGGATCGGCGCCGCCTTGGTCACCACCTCGGCAATCTTCGCAAGCCGCCCCGCGCCCCACGCCCACACCTGCGGCGTCACGTAATAGAGCACGGGCACGCCGGCTTCCTTCGCCGCCGCCGCCAGCTTGAGGTTGAATCCGGGATAGTCGATGAGCACGACGAGCCCGACCCCGCCGCTCTCGATTCGCTGGCGCAGCGTGCGCAGCAGCGCCCAGTGCTTCGGGATGTGCGCGAGCACTTCGACGAACCCCATCACCGCGAGATTGTCGACGTTCTCGAGGAGTTGCACGCCAGCCGCGGCCATCCTTGCTCCGCCGATCCCGACGAGCGGACGGTCGGGCGCGAGGCGACGGAGCTGCTCGGCGAGCGAACCGCCGTGGAGGTCGCCGGACGCTTCACCGGCGACGATCATGATTTCGCGCACGTTCAGCGCGGGGACTGCTTCGCTGCTCCCGAGAGCGCCGGCAGGCTGCGTTCGATTTCCTGCACGATCTGGAGCGCGACGGCGAGCGCCTCTCGGCCGTCCTCGCCGGTCACCGCGACCGGCGCGCGCCCCTGCACCGCGGCGATGAAGCTTTCGAACTCGAGTCGCAGTGGTTCGCCCTCCGGCGCCTCGAGCGGCACCCGCTCGACGAACGCCTCGAGCGCCAGCGGACCGCCTTTCGCCAGTGACGCGAGATCGACGTCGCGGCGGAGGCTATAGAACTCACCGTTCCCCGCGGCGAGATCGAGCGAGAGATATCCGCTCTGCTGGAAGATGCGAACCTTGCGCATCCGTTCACGCGACACGCGGCTGGCCGTGATGTTGGCCACCGCGCCGGTCACGAAGCCCAACCGCGCATTGGC
>JAICUE010000397.1 GCA_025936015.1 Gemmatimonadaceae bacterium | reverse complement strand
TCGCGATGCAGCGCAACTACCTGTCGCCCGCGGGCGATTACGCGGCGGCCACGGTCTTCACCGCCGACACGACCTTCTCTGCGGTCCCCTTCCTCGCCGGTGTCGACGTCGTCAACACCTCGGCCACCGGAGTGATTGTCGCGTTAGGCAACTCGATCACAGACGGCGCGCGTTCGACGTCGAGCACGAATGCACGCTGGCCCGACGTGCTCGCCCGCCGACTGCTCGCGTCGCACGAGCCGGTGAAGGGTGTCGCCAACGCGGGGATCTCCGGCAACCGCGTGCTCACCTTCGGCACCGGGCCGAGCGCGCTCGCCCGCTTCGATCGCGACGTCCTGCTCGTTCCCGGCGTGACGCACGTCATCCTTCTCGAGGGGATCAACGACATCCGCGCCGGCATCAATCGCCCCGCCGAGGCGATAACCGCGGAAGATCTCATCTTCGGATATCGTCAGCTCATCACGCGAGCGCACGAGCACGGGCTCGTCATCATTGGCGGGACGATCACTCCGGCCGGGGGCGCAGACCGCCACCCGCCGGAGAACGAAGCGATGCGCCAGGTGGTGAACGAGTGGATCCGCACCAGTGGCGCGTTCGACGCGGTCATCGACTTCGACAAGGCGACGCGCGATCCCGCGCAACCCGATCGTCTGCTCCCGGCGTATGACTCCGGCGATCACCTGCACCCGAACGACGCCGGCTACCGTGCGATGGGCGAGTCGATCGACCTCGCGCTCTTCCGCATGACACTGCGCACGCCGGCGCATTGATCTTCAGTGCCCTCGTCGCCGCGGTCGCGCTTGTCGCGGCCGCGATCGCCTCGGTCACCGGCTTCGGCATCGGCAGTCTGCTGACACCGACGCTCGCGCTGCACACCGGGACAAAGCTCGCCGTCGCGGCTGTCTCGATTCCGCACCTCGCCGGCACCGCTCAGCGCTTCTGGCTGCTCCGCCGCCACGTCGACCGCCGAGTCCTCCTCGGCTTCGGCATCGCCAGCGCGTTGGGCGGACTCGCCGGGGCGCTCGTTCACGCATCGGCGTCGAGCCGGGCGCTCAGCATCGTCTTCGGAATCTTCGTGATGATCGCCGGCGTCTCCGAGCTCACCGGCTGGATGCGCCGCGTGCGTTGGGGACGCCGCTCGGCGTGGGTCGCTGGCGCGACCTCCGGTGCGCTCGGCGGGATGGTCGGCAACCAGGGCGGCATCAGGACCGCCGCCCTGCTCGGCTTCGACGTCCCGAAGGAATCATTCGTCGCGACCGCGACAGCGATCGGACTCTTCGTCGACGGCGCCCGGATGCCCATCTATCTGGCCACCGAATGGCGCGACATCCTGGCGATCTGGCCACTCGTGCTCGTCGCGACGCTCGGGGTGATCGCCGGCACAGCGTTAGGCGCCCGCGTGCTCGGCCGCCTCCCGCAGCAGCTGTTCCGGCGATTCATCGCGGTGCTGCTCATCGCGCTCGGATTGTACATGGCGACCGCGGCGAGCCGATAGGCCAGAGGACAGCCGACGAAGCGTTAGGCAGGCGCGCTGCTTGCGGGTGTCCTGGCCGGGCCTCATCTTGCCGGAGCATGAGCCCGCACACCCGGGAGGAACGACATGGCTGACCAGCCACAACAACCCGGCGGTCCCGACCTCGCCGCCGGCATAGACTCCGCGCAGCTCGCCGACGGCGCGATGATCGGCGGCCGGGTCGGCGATGACGCCGTACTCGTCGCTCGCGCTGGCGGCCGCTGCTTCGCCATCGGGGCGACGTGCACGCATTATGGCGGCCCGCTCGCCGAGGGGCTGCTCGATGGCGAGATCGTCCACTGCCCGTGGCACCACGCGAAGTTCAACCTGCGTACCGGAGTCGCGGTCGGCCCGCCAGCAATCGACCCGGTGCCCTGCTGGCAGGTCGAGGAAAAGGACGGCCGCGTGCGCGTACTGGCAAAGGCTCCGCCCGGCCCAGCGCCGGCCGCGCCCTCCACGCCCAGCGCTCGCCGCTCCAGTGTCCCGCAGTCGGTGGTGATCATCGGCGCCGGCGCGGCTGGGGTGATCGCCGCCGACACTCTCCGGCGCGAGGGCTACGAGGGCCCGGTCACGATCATCGACGGCGACAAGGATGCGCCAGTCGACCGCCCGAACCTGTCGAAGGATTATCTCGCCGGGAACGCGCCCGAGGAGTGGATGCCGATGCGCCCCGACAGCTTCTTCAGCGACCGCGGGATCGCGCTGCACCGCGGCGCGCGCGCGGCCTCGCTCGACCTCGGCGCGAAGCGCGTCCGGCTCGACGACGGCGAAGACCTCGCCTTCGACGCGCTGCTGCTCGCCACCGGCGCGTCGCCGGTGCAGCTCCAGCTCGCCGGCGCCGGCAGCCTGCCGATGTACACGCTCCGCACGTTAGGCGACAGCCGGACGATCATCCGCGCCGCCGAGCAGGCGGGCGCGGGCGGAAAGGTGGTGGTCATCGGCGCCAGCTTCATCGGCCTCGAAGTCGCCGCGTCGCTCCGCGCCCGCAACCTCGAAGTCCACGTCGTCGCTCCGGAGACGCGGCCGCTCGAGCGCATACTCGGCCCGGCAATGGGCGACTGGATCCGCGCGCTGCATGAATCGCACGGCGTCATCTTCCACCTCGGCACCAAGCCGCGCGAGCTGGCGAAGGACGCCGTGATCCTCGAGAATGGCGACCGGCTGCCAGCCGCGTTCGCCGTCGCCGGCGTCGGCGTCAGGCCTAACGTTTCGCTGGCGGAGCAGGCGGGGTTGACGCTCGATCGCGGCGTGACCGTGAACGAGTATCTCGAGACGAGCGCGCGGGGCATCTTCGCGGCCGGCGACATCGCGCGCTACCCGGACGCGCGCACGGGGACAAGGATCCGCGTCGAGCACTGGGTCGCGGCCGAGCGCGAGGGGCAGACGGCGGCGCGGAACATTCTCGGCGCCGGGGAGCGGTTCACGGCGGTGCCGTTCTTCTGGAGTGCCCACTACGACGCTACGATCTCGTACGTGGGACACGCGGAGAAGTGGGAGACGATCGACGTGTCAGGATCGATCGAGGGGCGGGACTGCGAGCTGCGATACAAGAGCGGCGGGCGAGCGGCGGCGGTGGTGACGGTGGGGCGAGACAAGGCGAGTCTGGAGGCGGAAGTGGCGATGTCGGCGACGTGAGTCGACACTGCGTTGATCGTCGAGGCTTCGAAACTGCCTTGATAGTCGAGAGTGGACGCTGCCTTGATAGTCGAGAGTCGACGCTGCCTGATAGT
>JAICUE010000548.1 GCA_025936015.1 Gemmatimonadaceae bacterium | reverse complement strand
GGTCGTCGGTCAGCTGTCTCGCCAGGGGCGCGCGCGAGGACGGCCGCTTGCGGCCGCCCGCAGCGCGCGCCGGCGGCGGCCGAGGCCCGCCGCCCTTGGAGTGGTAGAGAAGCTGCTCACCGGTGTTATGCCTTTCCGCACGAGGAGCACACTGCGTCCCCTCCGGTCCCGTCACGGGAACCCACCGGTGCGCGTCCCACGGCCGGCGACGAGCACTCCGCACCACGCGGATTCGAACTCTTGAGCGCGCGAGATCCTCTCCTGTCGAGGTGCTTCACTCGCTCGGATGAGCTGGCAGAACCAGATACCGGACGGAGTCGGAGACATCGAGCGGAACGGGGATGGCTTCACCGGCAGCGTCTCGCTCCCGGTCGAAGAGGACGGGTTCTTCGGGCGCTCCTGTCCGGAGTGCGAGAGCCCGTTCAAGACGCAGGCCGACGAGTGCACGGCATTGCCTGAGGTGACCGAGTTGCATTGCCTTACTGCGGGCCATGCGACGAGCCGGGCCAGTTCATGACCGCCGCGCAGCGCGAACGCGCGATGGCAACCCTGGAAGGCCTCGCCGAACAGTGCGCCCACGACCTGCTCGGCGACATCCTCGGGAACACCTTCGGGCGGTCCAGCCGGCCGCGGTCACGCAACTCGACGGTGACCATCACCTAGACGCCAAGCACGCCGCCGCCGATCCGCGCGTTGCCCGAGACTGTCGAGGACCGGACCGGCGCGTGATCACCTGCTCGTCGTATGCGAACCGGCACACCGTCTACAGCGCGGCGACGTTCTGCCCGGTGTGTGGGCTGCGGCCAACGACCGACATCGTGCTGGAACTGATCCAGCTTCACGGGACATGCTGGCAGCGGAAGAGGACGAGCGCGAGAGCCCTGCGGGCGGGCGGCGTGTTCGAGCGCCTCGCGGTCGACGTGCTCAAGTCGGTGGTAGCGTGTTCGAGAGCTTCGCGCGTCAGCAGTTTCGCGAGCGCGTGTCCAACGCCGAGGAGCTGACCTCCGACAGCGGCAACGTCTTCCAGCGCCTCGACCACACCGCTGCGCTGTTCTCAGAGCACGCGAGCGTCGACTTGATCGCGATCGCCGGCCAGGGCCGCTGGCAGGATCTCAGGTCGCGTTCGCGTCCGGCACGTGCTCACCCACGGCGACGGGATCGTCGATGAGCGCTTCCTTACACAGGTCCCGAACAGCCCGCTGAAGGACAGCCAGCGGCTGGTGATCCGCCGCGCTGACGCGGAGGCCGCGCTCGGCGACCTCGCAGCGCTGGTCCGCGGGCTGGCGGCCAGCTAAACCACGGAGAGTGGGAGACGGATCGGTTTGTGATCAACGCCTGCGGCGTCGATGAGGACGCAGAGCGCGAAGGGTTCCGCGGGCGGCTGGGCAAGGCCCGGCCGCGACGAGGTCGATCTCTACGAGCTTCGCCACGCCTGCGCGACGCCGCTGTTGACGACCCGCGCCTAGGTGACGCAGTTCGGTGGCGAGCACGGCGGACCGTGGCGACTCTGGCGCGTCGACCGCGAGGGTGGCGACCGGCGCTACGTGTCGTTTCCGGCGCACACCGAGGCCGCGGTCTCGGTGGGGACGAAGCGGGTCGTCACCGAGACCTGCCCCGACGGCTGCCGCCCTCATGCTGCGCCACCGTGCTCTACGGCGAGCCCTGAGCGACGGTCACCACCACATCCGTGTCTTGACAGCGGTGCGTGTAGCGCTAACCCTTCC
>JAICUE010000425.1 GCA_025936015.1 Gemmatimonadaceae bacterium | reverse complement strand
CGCGTGGGCACACTCGTCAGATGAGCGCAACGACTCCGATCCTGAACAGCGCGCGGACCTCGATGGACCGCACCGTCGACAACACGCGGAAGGACTTTGCCGGCGTCCGCTCGGGCAAGGCATCGCCGTCGATGCTCGACTCGGTGCGGGTCGAGATGTACGGGCAGCAGATGCCGATCAACCAGTGCGCGAGCGTCTCCGCGCCCGAGCCGCGGATGCTGCTGGTCACACCCTTCGACAAGGGGCAGATCAAGGCGGTGGAGAAGGCGATCCGGGAATCCGACCTCGGTCTCGATCCGGCGGTGCAGGGGCACGTGATCCGCGTTCCGCTGCCGTCGATGAACGAGCAGCGTCGCAAGGATCTCGTGAAGATCGTCCACAAGTTCGCCGAGGAGGGACGCGTCGCGATCCGTCACGCGCGGACCGACGCGCGCGACAAGGTGAAGAAGGCGGACGGAATTCCCGAGGACGACAAGAAGCACTTCGAGAAGGACATCCAGAAGGTGCACGACGACGCGATCAAGAAGATCGACGAGTTGATCAAGGCGAAGGAAGCCGAGATCATGGAAGTCTGACGGCTTCCGCCTGACGCTGACGATGACCACTGCCGAGCTGCTGTCGCGCATCCGCCTGAACGGGGCGGTTCCACGGCACGTCGCCATCATCATGGATGGCAACGGCCGCTGGGCGCGTGAGCGGCTGATGCCGAGGCCGTTCGGGCACCGGAGCGGAATGAAGGCGGTGCGCGAAGTCGTCGAAGGCGCGATCGAGGCGGGGATCGAGGTGCTCTCGCTTTTCGCGTTCTCGCAGGAGAACTGGCAGCGGCCGATGACCGAGGTCTCGGCGCTCATGTCGCTGCTCGAGGAGTACATCGCCCGGGAGGCGGACGAGCTCGAGGAAAAGGGCGTCCGGGTGCGGATGCTCGGCGACCTGGAGCGGCTGACACCGCCGGCGGCGGCGGCGGTGGACCGCGTGATGTCGCAGACCGCGCACAACGACAAGCTGACGCTCAACCTCTTCATCTCGTACGGCAGCCGCGCCGAGATCCTGCGCGCGACGCAGTCGATCGCCGCCGACGTCGCGGCGGGGCGCCTGACGGCGGCCGAGGTGACCGAGGAGGAGTTCGAGAAGCGCTTGTTCACGGCGGGATGCCCCGACCCCGACCTGCTGATCCGCACGAGTGGTGAGCAGCGGATCTCGAACTTCATGCTCTGGCAGCTCGCCTACACGGAGCTGTTCATCTCGCCGGTGCTCTGGCCGGATTTCGGGCGCCACCAGCTGTACGAGGCGGTGGCTGACTACCAGGCGCGCGAGCGGCGCTTCGGACGAGTCTCCGCGTAGCGTGTCGGAGCTGACGCGGCGGGTACTCTTCTCGCTCGTCGCCGCGCCCATCGCGTTAGGCGCGATCTGGTACGGCGACTGGGCGCTGGCGGCGCTGCTGGCGATCGCCGCGGCGATCGCGGCCAACGAATATTTCGGGATCGCCCGGGCGGCGGGACACGAGCCGTTCGTCGGCGCCGGCGCGGCGCTCGCCGGCCTCGTCCCGATCGTGCTGCACGCACGGCGGCTCGGCCTGTTCACCGGCGATCTCGCCGCCATCGCGACGGTGCTGCTGCTGGTGGTGTTCGCCGCCGCGATCTGGCGCCGGTGGCCCGGAGGCAGGCCGTTAGGCGCGGCGGCAACGACCGCGTTCGGCGTCGCCTACACCGGAGTCACGCTCGGCTACGGCTACCTGCTTCGCTACCATCCCTACGCCATCGGACGCGCCGCCGGCGCCGCGTTGCTCGCGCTCCCGCTGGTGCTGACCTGGACGAGCGACATCGGCGCGTATTTCGTCGGCCGCGCGTTAGGCAGGCGGAAGCTGATCCCGGCGGTCAGCCCCGGGAAGACCGTCGCCGGCGCGGTCGGCGCGCTGGTGCTGTGCATGATCGTCGCATGGGCCTATCAGCGCTGGGTGCTCGTCCCGGCCGCGACGCTGGCACTTCGGCCGTTCGTCCCGTCGCTTGCCGCGTCGGGCGCGCTGATCTTCGGCGCGATCATCAGCATCGCCGCGCAGGTCGGGGACCTCGCCGAGTCGCTGATCAAGCGCGAGAGTGGGGTGAAGGACAGCTCGCACCTGCTTCCGGGACACGGTGGGGTGCTCGACCGTCTCGACAGCCTGTTCTTCGTGCTGCCCGTGGCCTATCTCGTCTTCGACTGGCTGCTGATCCCGGCGCTCCGATGAGCGCGGGGAGTTCCGCTCGACCCGCGATCCGCGGCGTCGCCATCCTCGGCAGCACGGGCTCGATCGGCACGACGGCGCTCCGCGTGCTCGCGCGCCAGCGCGACCGCTTTCGCGTCGCAGCGCTCACCGCCTTCTCGAACGCGGCGCTGCTCGAAGAGCAGGCGACGGAGTTCACGCCGAGCTTCGTCGGCCTGGTGAACGGAGATGGCTGCCGCGGCGAGTGGACGAGCGGCACCGGTTGCCTAGTCGCCGCGGCGGAGCGCAGCGACGTCGACATCGTGCTCAACGCGGTGGTCGGCGCCGCGGGGCTGGACGCGACGCTCGCGGCGCTCGCGCGCGGGAAGCGTGTCGCGCTGGCGAACAAGGAGACGCTGGTGATGGGGGGCGCGCTCGTCACCGATGCCGCGCGGCGCGGTGGGGGCGAGATCGTCCCGGTCGACAGCGAGCACAGTGCAATCCTGCAGTGCATGGCGAGTCGTCCGGCGAGCGAGGTGCGGCGCGTGGTCCTCACCGCCTCGGGGGGCCCGTTTCGCGGATGGACGCGCGAGCG
This sequence comes from Gemmatimonadaceae bacterium, assembly GCA_025936015.1. Taxonomy (GTDB): domain Bacteria; phylum Gemmatimonadota; class Gemmatimonadetes; order Gemmatimonadales; family Gemmatimonadaceae; genus JABFXC01. The sequence continues at coordinate 142 of JAICUE010000425.1, read as the reverse complement.
CATCGAGAATGCCACGCTGGCCGATGCGCTGCGTCATCCGACCTGGCAGATGGGGCGGAAGATCACCGTCGACAGCGCGTCGCTGGCGAACAAGGCACTCGAAGTGATCGAGGCACACCACCTCTTCGGCGTGCCGTACGAT
>JAICUE010000360.1 GCA_025936015.1 Gemmatimonadaceae bacterium | reverse complement strand
GATCATGGCCGCGCTGCCGATGGAGACGACGGCTGACGGCGTGCAGACCCGGTCGGTGCGCGAAGTGACGATGACGCCGGCGACCGCCGCCGTTGCCGCCGCATCGCTGCTCGCTGTCGGAGCCGCGGCGACGCTCGCCGTACTCCGCGCGATCCGCTAGACCGCTCCGGCACACGCGCCGCTGACGCGCGATGGCCCCCGGCCCCGCCTGACAACAGGCGGGGCCGGGGGCCGCGTTTTTGTTCAGCGCGCGGTGTAGCGCCAGATGTCGAGCGCGACGCCATCGCGGAAGTAGTCGTCGACGACGCCCTCCCGCGCGAACCCGCACGAGGCGAGCAGCTTCGCCATCCCGGCCGACTCCGAATCGCGCGGCACTTCGGCGACGACGATTCGCGCATGCTCGGCGACGAGCTCGGATTTGGCGAGGGCGATCAGCGCGCGGCCGAGTCCATGGCGGCGGCGATCGTCGCGCACCGCGAGCCAGAGGACGGCGCCGCTGCCTAACGCTCCGGCGACGAGGCCGAAGAGGACCAGTCCGGCCACCGCCCCTTCTCCGTCGTGCACGACGAGGCCGCGGCATTCCGGCGTGTCAGTGAGCGCCCGGTCGAACAGGTCGCGCGGCCGGCCGGCCGGACACAGCGCCCGCGCCGCGGCGACCGCCTCGGGCGCGAGCGCATCGGGGCCGAGGGGAACGATGCGAAGGGCGTCGGCGTGTGAGCTCAGGGGCGCCGTCGTCAGATGTGGATCGCGCGGCCGAGCGCGGCGAGCGCGGCTTCCTTCACGGTCTCCGACAGCGTCGGGTGGCCGTGGATCGTGACGCCGATGTCGTCGGTCGACCCGCGATATTCCATCGCGAGGACGACCTCGGGCACAAGCTCCGAAACGTTAGGCCCGATCATGTGGCAGCCGAGGATCTCGTCGGTACGGGCGTCGGCGACGAACTTGACGAAGCCCTGCGTCTCGCCGGCGGTGCGGGCGCGGCCGTTGGCCGAGAACGGGAACTTGCCGACCCGGTACTCGCGGCCGCTCTCCTTCACCTGGCGCTCGGTGAGTCCGACGACGGCGATCTCCGGCCAGGTGTAGACGATGCCGGGGATGTTGCGATAGTGCATGTGCACCGGCTTGCCGGCGATGACTTCGGCGGCGACGACGCCTTCCTCTTCCGCCTTGTGCGCGAGCATCGGTCCGGGGACGCAGTCGCCGATCGCGTAGACGTTCGGCAGGTTGGTACGCATCTGGTCGTCGACGAGGATCTCGCCGCGCCTGCCTAACGTGAGGCCGAGGGCGGCGGCGTCGATGCCGGTGGTCGACGGGCGGCGTCCGACCGAGACGAGGACGTGGTCCGCCTCGAGCCGCTCCTTCGCGCCATCCTTCTCGACCTCGACGAAGACGCCGTTGTCGGTGCGACCGCCGCCGACCACCCTGGTGCCGACGCGGATGTCGAGTCCCTGCTTGCGGAGAACGCGGTCCGCTTCCTTGACGACGTCGTCGTCCATCCCGGGAAGGATCGCCGGGAGGAGCTCGATGACGGTGACCTTCGCGCCGAGCCGGCGCCAGACGGACCCGAGCTCGAGCCCGATGACCCCGCCGCCGATGACGATGAGGTGCTGCGGGACTTTGGGGATGGTCAGCGCGCCGACGTTGGAGAGGACGCGCTGTTCGTCGAACTTGAGGAAGGGGAGCTCGATCGGTACGGAGCCGGTGGCGATGATGACGTTCTTCGCCTGGTAGGAGGTGATGTTGTTGTCGGGGGGGGCCCCCCGCACCTCGACCACGTTGTTCGCCTTGAGCGTGCCCTGTCCCTTCGCCCAGGTGATCTTGTTCTTCCGGAAGAGGAACTCGATCCCCTTCGTGTTCTGCCCGACGACCTCATCCTTCCGCTTCTGCATCGTCGCGACGTCGATCTTCAGGTCGGCGAGCGAGATGCCATGGGCGGCCGCGTCGTGCCCGAGAAAGGCGAAATGGTGCGACGATTCGAGCAGCGCCTTCGACGGGATGCAGCCGACGTTGACGCAGGTGCCGCCCAACGTGCGGTCCATCTCGACACAGACGGTATTCAACCCGAGCTGGGCGGCGCGGATGGCGGCGACATAGCCGCCCGGCCCGCCTCCGATGATCACGAGATCAACGTTGGTCATCAGTCCTTATTCCAGTGATCGTTCAACACTGCGGTGAGAGGTGAGAGAGGCGCCGATAAAGAGCCGAGAGACGAAAGCACGATGTAGCTACCGGCACACCCCCCTTGTCATTGCGCCTGGCAGCTTCTCTCATCTCTCGTCTCTCGATCGCGGTATCTCTCATCTCTCATCGCCGTGTCATAGCGAGCGCTGCGCGCTAGACGATGAGCATCGACGCCGGGTCTTCCATCAGCTCCTTCACTCGAACGAGGAACAGCACCGAGTGCTGGCCGTCGACGATCCGGTGATCGTATGAGAGCGCGACGTACATCATCGGGCGGATCTCGACCTTGCCGTTCATGGCGATCGGGCGCTCCTGGATCTTGTGCAGTCCGAGGATCCCGACCTGCGGATGGTTCACGATCGGCGTCGACATCAGTGAGCCGAAGACGCCGCCGTTGGTGATGGTGAAGGTGCCGCCGGTGAGATCGTCCATCGCCAGCTTGCCGTCACGCGCCTTCTTCGCCAGCGCGGTGATGTCGCGGGAGATGTCGAGCAAGCCCTTGCTGTCGGCGTCGCGAATGTTGGGGACGACGAGTCCCGCATCCGACGCGACGGCGATCCCCATGTTGACATAGTGCTTGTAGACGATGCTGTCGCCGTCGATCTGCGCGTTCAGGATCGGGATGTCCTTGAGCGCCATGCAGGCCGCCTTCACGAAGAACGGCATGAAGCTGAGCTTGGCGCCGTACTGCTTTTCCGTCTTCTCCTTGAACCGCTCGCGAAGCATCGACACGGCGCTCATGTCGATCTCGTTGAACGTCGTCAGCATCGCCGTCGACTGGCGGGCGTTGAGCAGGTTCTCGGCGATGCGCTTGCGCCGCGTCGTCATCTTCTCACGCGTCTCGCGGGCGCCGTTGGCGGGCCGCGGCGCGGCGGCGGCGATCGATGCAGCGTTAGGCAGCGCGCCGGAGCGCGGCGCCGGAGCGGGCTGCGCAGGCTGCGCGGGAGCGGGCGGTGTCGCGAGTGCGGATGCGGCGGCCGCCGTACCGCGCGCGGCCTGGTCGAGCACGTCGGCCTTCGAGACGACGCCGCCACGACCCGTGCCGGCAACGGCGCCGAGATCGACGTTCTGCTCCGCGGCGGTCCGCTGCGCCGCGGGCGAGATCTTCGCCTGTGCCGCGGTGCCCGAGTAGCCGGTCGCCTGCTGCGGCGCAGCGGATGACGACGGTGCGCCCGCTGGTGCGGCCGAACCGTGAGAGACACCGCCCGCGGCCGCAGCGGGCTGCTGCGCAGCGCCGCCGCCCTGCGGCGCGCTCGCCGGCGCGCCTGCCGGTGCGCCCTGGGGCTTCGCGCCAGCAGCGGCGTTCTCGTCGATCTCGCCGAGCAGCTGGTCGACCTTGACGACGTCACCTTCGTTCGCGGCGCGGCGAACGAGAACGCCACCCTTCAACGCCGGCACTTCGACCGTGATCTTGTC
>JAICUE010000303.1 GCA_025936015.1 Gemmatimonadaceae bacterium | reverse complement strand
CAGCGTCGAGACGGACGCACGCCGGGCGATCGCGGCGGATCTGTTCGTGCTCCCCGGCGTCGGTGCTTTTCAGCCCGCGGCCGAACGATTGGCACCGTCGCTCGAGGCAACGCGCGCCGCGATCGCGGACGGGCTCCCCGCGATCGGGATCTGTCTCGGGATGCAGCTGCTGTTCGACGATAGCGACGAAGGCCCGGGACGCGGGCTTGGCGTGATACCCGGGCATGTCGAGCGAATCCGCTCGACGCGAATCCCGCACATCGGGTGGAACTCGGTTGACGCGGTCGCAGGGACCACGCTCGCCGCGAATTCGCTCGATGTCGCATACTTTGCGCACAGCTATGTCTGCCGGCCGCGCGATGAGCGAGTCGTTACCGCGTGGACGACGGAAGGCGACGATCGCTTCCCGGCGGCGGTGCGCGCGGGAAGCGCGACCGGCGTACAAGTCCATCCTGAAAAGAGCTCGCGCGAGGGCGTGACCCTGCTCGCCGCGCTCGTGACCGAGGCGCTCGGATGATCGCGATACCGGCGGTGGACATTCGTGATGGATCATGCGTGCAGCTCGTCGGCGGATCGTACGACGCGGAGCGCATTCGCATTCCCGATCCGGCCGGCGTCGCCCGGGCATGGACCGATGCCGGCTTCACGCGATTGCACGTCGTCGATCTCGACGCAGCGACCGGGCGCGGCTCCAACGAGCGAATCGTCCGCGAGCTGATCGGATTGAGCGACATCCTCGTCCAGGTCGGCGGCGGGGTGCGCGGTGAAGACGCGATCGAGCGATTGTTGAGCGATGGCGCGGAGTACGTCGTCGTCGGCACGCGCGCGATTGAAGATCCGGAGTGGCTCCACGGGATCGCCGCGCAATATCCCGGCGAGATCATAGTAGCAGCCGATGTACGCGAGCGACGCGTCGTGACACACGGATGGGCGAAGCTACAGCACCGCGACATCTTCGACGTCATCGATGAGCTGAACGACAGTCCGCTCGCCGGCGTGCTCGTGACCGCGGTGCACAAGGAAGGTCAGCTGCGTGGTACCGATCTCTTCCTGATGGACGACGTCGCCGAACGAAGCGAATCTCCGGTGATCGCATCGGGCGGGATCACGACGATGAACGACCTGCGCGCGCTCGCCGAGCGCGGGATCGCCGGCGCGGTGATCGGCATGGCGCTCTACACCGGCACGCTCGATGCGCGCGCCGTCGCCGGTGAATTTTCCGCATGAGGAACCTCGAGATGGTGACCCGCGCATGAGCATCGTCGAGCGAGAGACGAAAGAGACACGGATTCGCGTCGCCGCCAACATCGGCACGGGAATCGGCGCGTCGCGAACGGGAGTGGAATTCCTCGATCACATGATGGCCGCACTCGCCCGATACTCGGGCATCGACATCGAGATTTCGGCGACCGGCGACCTGAAGCATCACACGATCGAGGACGTCGCGATCTGCGTCGGCGCCGCTATTCGCGGACTGACTCCGCCGACCGCGGCGCGCTACGCGCATCGCGTCGTGCCGATGGACGACGCCCTGGTCGAATGCGCGCTCGATCTCGGTGGACGGCCGTACTACCGCGGCCCGCTTCCGTCGTCGCTTTACGATCACTGGATGCGTTCCTTCGCCGACAACGCGCAGGCGACGGTGCACATCCGCGTGCTGCGTGGGCGCGATCGTCATCACATCGTCGAAGCGGGCTTCAAGGCGTTGGGCCTCTGCCTTCGCGACGCGCTCGCCGACAACGGGACGGTCTTCAGCACGAAGGGCTCGGTCGGCCTGAAGGTGGATGCATGATCGTCGATCGCCTCATCGCCGTTCAATGCTGAGCCGGCGCGTGATCGTCTGTCTCGACGTCGCTGGCGGACGCGTCGTGAAGGGCGTCCAGTTCGAGGCGCTGCGCGACGTTGGCGATCCGGTTGTTCTCGCCGAGCGCTATGAGCGCGAAGGTGCCGACGAGATTGTTTTTCTCGACATCTCGGCGAGCGCCGAGGAGCGCACGACGCTGCTCGATCTCGCACGCCGTACCGCGGAGCGCCTGTTCGTGCCGCTGACCATCGGCGGTGGCATCCGCACCGTCGATGACGTCGGCCGGGCCCTGCGCGCCGGCGCCGACAAGACGAGCGTCAACTCGGCGGCGATCGAGCGTCCGGAGATTCTCACCGAGGCCGCGGATCGATTCGGCGCGCAGTGCGTCGTCGCCAGCATCGATGCGCGACGCGATGGTGAGGGCTGGCGCGTGTATTCGCGCGGTGGCCGGCAGGCGACTGGCCTCGATGCAGTCGAATGGGCACGGGAGTGCGTCAGCCGGGGCGCCGGCGAGATCATGCTCACCAGCATCGATCGCGACGGCGCCCGCACCGGCTACGATCTCGCGCTCACCCGCGCCGTCGCCGATGCCGTCAACGTGCCGGTGATCGCGTCCGGCGGAGCGGGGAGCGCGGAGCATGTACTCGACGCGTTAGGCGCGGGTCGCGCCGACGCGGCGCTGGTCGCCGGCATCCTCCACGACGGCGTTACGTCCGTTAGCGAGATCAAGGCACTGCTCGCGGCCAACGGTGTCCCTGTCAGGAGAGCGGCATGAGTCCATCGCCAACCGCGACGCCGCCGGGCACGACCACCGAATTGTTCGAAGCGGTAAGCGAGGTCGCGCGCGTGGCCGGCGACGTCGCGCTCGGCCACTTTCGCCGTGGCGTCGAGGTCGAGTGGAAGAGCGACGGCTCACCGGTAACCGTGGCGGACCGTGAGGCAGAGCAGGCCGCGCGCGAGTGGATCGGTCGCCGCTATCCCTCGCACGCGATACTCGGCGAGGAGCAGGGTGAGACTCGCGCGGGCGCATCGCACCGGTGGATCGTGGACCCGATCGATGGGACCAAGACCTTCGTGCGCGGCGTGCCCCTCTGGGGAACGCTCGTCGCGGTCGCGTCGGGTGAGACCGTCATCGCCGGCGCGGCGTACTTCCCCGCGGTCGGCGAGATGATCTGCGCGGCGCCCGGTGCGGGTTGCTGGTGGAACGGTGCACGTTGCCATGTATCGCTGGTTGGCACGCTCGGCGACGCAACGGTGCTGACCACCGACGAAAGGTTCCGGCCAACGCCGCAATACGTTGAAGGCTGGCGCCGGCTCGCTGGCGCGAGCATGGTCGCCCGCTCGTGGGGCGATTGCTACGGTTATCTCCTGGTCGCGACGGGTCGCGCTGAGGTGATGGTCGACGGCATCGTCGGGCTGTGGGACACCGCGCCGCTGCTGCCGATCATCACCGAGGCGGGCGGCAGATTCACCGACTGGAGCGGACGCACGACGGCTTTCGGCGGCAGCGCAATCGCCACCAACGCGCTGCTCGCGGATGACGCGCGCACCATCCTTGGCGCTGGAGCTGCCAGTGCTTGATCTGGACAGGCTGGATTTCGCCAAGGGCGGCGGTCTCGTGACCGTCGTTGCACAGGATGCCCTGAGCGGCATCGTGTTGATGGTCGCGCATGCGGATCGGGAAGCGCTCGAGCGGACGATCGCGACCGGGGAGATGCACTATCGCTCGCGCAGTCGCGGGCTCTGGCACAAGGGCGCGACCAGTGGCAACACGCAGCGCGTGGTTTCGCTGTCGGCCGACTGCGACAGCGACGCGATCCTCGCTCGCGTCGCGCCAGCCGGCCCCGCCTGCCACACCGGCTCGCGTTCCTGCTTCGGCGAGACCGCGCACCGCGCCGACGCGTTAGGCGCGCTCGACCAGACGATCGCCGCCCGTGCCGCCGAGCGCGGCGACGGCGGCAAGGGCTACACCCGAAAGCTCCTCGCCGATCGCAACCTCAGGTTGAAGAAGCTCGGCGAAGAAGCGACCGAGTTGGCGGTTGCCTGCGCCGACGGCGACGTCGTGCGCGCAACCGCGGAAGCGGCCGACGTCATCTACCACACGCTGGTTGCGCTCCGCGCGCTTGGACTCTCGCTCGACGCGGTCCGCGCCGAGCTCCAGGCGCGCGCCGATCATCCTGCCTGACGGTTCGTCAGAATCCCGCTTCGGCGCGCCGTGGTGCTTCCGCCGGGTCACCGACGTAGGCGAAGTGCACGCCGCGCATGTAGGTCCGCGCGACACGCCTGACGTCGGCCGGGCGCACCGCGCGCAGCTCGTCGACGAAGCGATCGGCCGCGAGCGCACTCCCGCGATAGAGCACGGCACGCGCGATGAAATCCGCCTGTGCCGCGTTCGTCTCGTTGTTCAGGAAGTACTCGGTGATGAATTGCTGAACGAGTCGCTCCAGCCCCGACGGATCGATCTCGTCTTCCTGCAACCGCCGCACTTCCGCGCGCATCAGGGCGAGCGTCGTGTCGGGCGCGGTGGTCGT
>JAICUE010000377.1 GCA_025936015.1 Gemmatimonadaceae bacterium | reverse complement strand
GTCTCGGAGACACTGACGGCGATGGGACGTGACCCGGCAGGCGGACTTCCAGCGGCGGACGTCGCGCGCAGCTATGTCGACGCGGTGGAAGGGAAGCAGACGGGCGCGGTGATCACGCCGAAGCGGCGGTGACCGCGTCACCGCCCGCGCCTAACGGTGCCGGGACGGCCGCGGCGCCGTGGCAGACGGTCTTCCAGGTCGTGCCGCACCGCGCGATCGCCAAGGCGCCGCGGCTGCCCGACGCGCGAACTGTGTCTTCGACCGAGTGGTGGCGATCGAGCCCCGATTCGGCGACAACGCTGCGCGCGACGTTAGGCGCGCTCGTCGGGCCGATGGCTTCGTCGGGAAACGGTGTCGAGCGATGGACTGCCGGGGGCAGCAGCGTCGAGCTGCATTCGGCGGGCGGCGTCCTGACGCAGGTGATCGCGCGCGTCGACGTACGGAAGCTCGATCCGCGCTTCGGCGCCGCCCTGCTCGGCTTCCTCCGTTCGGCGCAGAGTGTCCTCGTGCGCAGCGACGGCCGCGTCGTCGAACCGACGGTGGGAGCGTTCAGCGCCGCGCTGCGCAGCGACCCGGCGTGGGCGTTCGCGAACGATCCAGCCGTGGAAATCGCCGCCGAACTGCGCGAGGACGACGGATGATCACCGCGCCAGCGCGCGTCGAGAGATGGCGCTCTCGCCGCTGACGCGGCTTCGCCGGCTCTGCCTCGCGCTTCCGCAGGCGCATGAAGTGGAAGCCTGGGGCGAGCCGACGTTCCGGGTGAAGAACAAGATCTTCGCGATGTACGCCGGCGATAACCACCACGGCGCAGGGCATCGCAGCGTCTGGCTGAAGGCAAAGCCGATCAACCAGCAGCTGCTGATACGCGCCGAGCCGGCGCGATACTTCTCGCCGCCCTACGTCGGACCCAGCGGGTGGATCGGGATCGTCCTCGACGACGACCCCGATTGGACGGCGGTCGCCGACCTCTTGCGCGACGCATGGCGCCTGGCCGCGCCGAAACGACTCGCGGCCACGCTCCCGGACGACTGATCCGTCAGCGCCGCGGCCAGCTGTTGTTGCCGCGATCGATGTCAGGAAACACCGACCGCGGATCCACCTCGGCGCGCGTCACGCGAGCCGTGCCGGGGACGCGGTAGTCGAAGGCCCGGCCGAGGTTCCACATCTGCACCGGGAGGCGAACCGTGGTCGTCGTGCCGTCGGCAAAGGTGAGGCGGAGCTCGGCCGGCATCACCATCGAGCCACGGTTCGTCAGGCTGACGGTCGACCCACCGTCAGGCCTGACGGTGATCGAGTCGACCGACTGGTCGAGCCGCGCGGTGGTGTAGAGCCAACCCCGCCAGAACCAGTCGAGGTCCATTCCGCTGTCGTCGCGCATGAGGCGCATGAAGTCGGCGGGGGTCGGATGCTTGAACGCCCACGTGCGGATGTAATCGCGGAACGCGCGATCGAAGCGATCGCGGCCAAGCACCTCGTCGCGAAGGAGCGACATCATCAGTGCCGGTTTCTGGTAGCCGCCCCAGAAGAGATCGCGCACCTCGGTCGGATTTTCCATGAGCGGCTGCTCGTTGCCCGCGCGCGCGTGCTCGGCGTACAGGTGCAGCGGATGCGATTGGATCGAGTCGCCGTAGGCGGTGCCGCGGAAATAATCGGCCGCGTTCTCGAGGTCGATGAATGTGTTGAATCCTTCGTCCATCCAGGGATAGAGCCGCTCGTTCGAGCCGACGACCATCGGGAACCACTCGTGGCCGAATTCGTGGGCGAGCGCCCACTGGGTGTCCTCGCGCGACGGACCGTTAGGCACGAAGGTGAGCATCGGATACTCCATCCCTTCGATGGGGCCTTCCACGGTCGTCGCGTGCGAATAGGGGTACATGAACCATCGCTCGCTGAAACCGATGATGGCGCCCCGTGCCATCTTCTGCGCTTCTTCCCATTTATCGGCCTGCGGCCGATAAATGGTTTCTATCAGGATGCCCTTGTAACCGCTCGCGTCCCACCGGAACGCCGGGCCGGCGGCGAAGGCGAAGTCGCGAACGCTGTCGGCCGTGAAGTGCCAGGTGATCGACCCGCTGGTCCGGGGCCGCGTACGTGCAGCGTTGCCGGCTTCGTCGAGCGTGATGATGGCGACCGTGGTGTCGGAGCGCCGGGCGGCCGCCAGGCGCGAACGTTGGGTGGCGGTCAGCGCCTGCGCCGCATTCTGGAGCTCGCCCGTCGCGGCGACGATGTATGTCGCCGGTACGGTGAGCGTGACGTCGAACTTCCCGTACTCGAGGTAGAATTCGCCTGCGCCGATGTACGGCTCGTGATTCCATCCGCGCACGTCGTCGTACACGGCCATGCGCGGATACCACTGCGCGATCTCGTAGAGGGGTCCGTCGTGCCCCATCCGGCCGGAACCCGAGGCCGGCACCTTGAACGACCACGAGAGCGCGAGGTCGACGGAATCGCCGGACGCCAGGGGATGCGCGAGAGCGACGCGCATCGTCGTCCCGTAAACGGTCGTGGCGACCGCGCGGCCGCGAACGCGGACGGTGTCGAGTGCCAAGCCACCAGCGAAGCCGCCGCAGGAAAAGTCGAAGGCCGAGCCGAGGAACACGAGCGGCGGCTGGTTGAGCTGATTGGTGATGCTCGTCGGCGCGCAGATGTTCTGCTCGACGAACATCCAGAGATAGGGTAGCGCATCGGGCGAGTGATTCACATAGTGAATCGTCTCGCGGCCGCGGACTTCGTTGGCCGATGGGTCGAGGGTCGCCGTGATCCGGTAATCGGCGCGCTGCTGCCAGTAGCGTGCACCGGGACGGCCGGAACCGGTGCGGTAGACGTTAGGCGCCGGCAGCGTCAGCGCCTGGAAGGGTGAGCTGTCGGCGACGCTCGCCGCCGACTGCGCCGCGAGGCGCGGCGCGCTGCCGAGGAGCAACGTTGCGGCCGCGGCGGCGGAGAGGGCGTGAAGGCAGCGACTGGCAGGCATGTGCTCTCGAAGAAAGGTTGGTGTTCGACTCGCCGCGGCCCACGACTCCTGATCGGCGGCTGCCGATAAGTTGCGGTCGGGCGCGGGCGGCGCCAAGATCGCGCCGGCCCGCAGAAGTGACGGTCGCGCGTGTCTCCGGGTTTGGGACGATCACAGCCGGCTCGGTCCGCCGTCCCGGGCGACGAGTGGCTGCTCGAGGGGTACCAGCAGAAGCAATTGCCTGTCACTTGCTGAACGAGGCACGATTCCCATGATTGCACGACGGCCATCTCGGAGCGCGTGGACGTTGATCCTCGTCGCGGCAGCGGCCTGCTCGACCGCATCACCGGTGACCGCGCCGCGCCCTGGCTCGCCACCCGCTCCGGCCCCGGTCGCGCCAGGCACGGAGACGCCCGCCATCGACGATGCGCGCCTCCTCGTTCGGCGGGCGGCGATGGATGTCGTCGTCGACGACGTTGCGCGC
>JAICUE010000108.1 GCA_025936015.1 Gemmatimonadaceae bacterium | reverse complement strand
GTGGGGGCATTTCCTGAAGGATTACAAACCGACGGATTGGTAGAGGCGGCGGCCGTCAGCCATCACCTGTCAGCCGTAAGCTGACGTCCGATCCACGAGGAAATCATGCGCCATCAGCTGGTCGTCGTGCTGCTCGTCGCCACCGCGTGCGTCAGGCACCCTGGTCCAGCCGCATCCGCCGCCGATCGCACCGTCTTCTTCGACGACTTCAATGGCGCCGCGCTCGATCGGACGAAGTGGAACGTCGAGGTGCGCGGACGGGCGGTGAACGATGAGCAGCAGGCGTACGTCGACAGTGCACCGACGGTGTTCATCGCGCATGGCGCGGCGGCGCGGGGCGCGACGAACGGGGCGCTGGTGATTCATCCGGTGTACGCGCCGGGCTACGTCTCGGCGGACGGCAATCGCCATGATTTCCTGTCGGGCCACCTCGACACGCACGGTCGCTTCGACTTCACGTATGGCGTCGCGTCGGCGCGAATGAAGCTGCCGTCAGGCAGCGGCTTCTGGCCGGCGTTCTGGCTGCTCGGCGGGGGGGACTGGCCGGCAACCGGTGAGATCGACGTCATGGAAAACGTCGGCGAGCCTGACTGGACGAGCGTCGCGCTCCATGGGCCAGGCTACTTCGGCGATACGCCGCTCTTCAACCGACTGTATCTCCCCGCCGACGACGACGTCACGCACTGGCACGTGTACACCGTCGACTGGCGCCCCGACACCCTGCTCTTCCGCGTCGATGACCGGCTCGTCTACCGCCTGACGCGGCCGATGGTCGAGAACTACGGGCGCTGGGCGTTCGACAATCCGAAGTTCATCATCCTCAACCTCGCGTTAGGCGGCGCGTACCCGCTCAAGGTCAATGGGACGAAGCTGCCGTACCCGGGGCTGCCGCAGCCGACCGTCAACAAGATCGTGCGCGGCGACGGCGACGTGCTCGTCGATTGGGTGCGGGTGACCGCGCACCCGATGACCACGACCGCGCGATAGTCGCGCGACGGCCAGCGTTAGGCGCGGACTCCCTTCTTCCCGCCCGCATGCGCCCAGAGCGCACGCTCGACCATCACCGGGGTCCAGCGCGCGCCGAGTGCCATCGCCCGTTCCCGGAGCGCGGCCGCATAACGCTTGTAGTAGCCGATGCTGAAGGCGAGAGTGCCGAGCCCCGGCACCTGGGCGCCGACCAGCTCGTCGAAGAAGGGATAGATCGCCGGCTCCGCTGCCGCGGCCACCGCCGATGCGGTCGCCGGCCCGACCCCCGCCAGCTCGGCGAGCGTCGTGATCGGCTTTACCGGATCGGGGACGGCGCCTAACGCGTCACCGCTGGTCGCGACGACGAGCGCGGCATCGTTGCCGCGGACGAGTGCGAGGTTGCGCGCCCGCCAGACGCCGCGCGCCATCTTCCACTCGGTGACCTTCACCAGCTCCGCGTGCGTCACGTGCGGGCGCCGGCGGCCGGCGATCGCTTCCGGCAACTCGCCGCGATACCAGGCGTCGAGCGCAGGAAGGGATTTCACCTCCTGCGCGGCGACGACGTCAGGATAGCGATCGAGCGCGGTGCGCCACTCGGTTGCGTCGGTCGAATTCCAGAGTGTTTTCGGCATTCGTCGATTTCGTGGTCCATGCCTAACGTGACGCTGCGGGGATCGCTGCCGGTCCGCGCGCGACACCGCCTTCACCGACCGCGTCGACCGTGAACCAGTACGGTACGCCGTGGTTCAGGCTGTTGATCGTCAGCGTGTCGACATTGCCCACCTTGTAACTGTCGTACAGCTTGCCCGGCGCGAGCCCGAAGCGCACGATGTACGACGTCGCGCCGGCGCTCGGCAGCCAGCTTATCACGGCGCCCCGATCGTCTGCCTCGCGGCGCGCGGTCACCCCGCCCACAGCGGCCGGCGCCGGTGCGGTGCTCTCGCCGAACACGCGAAAGTCGCGGATCGAGAAGGTGCCGCCCGCCGCGGCGTGCACGTTGGTGATGCGGACGAATCGCGCATTGCGCGCGGTGTCGAGCTGGACGTAATGGTGCGGCGAGTCGCGCCGGCTGGCGCTCTCGTCGAGCCGCGTGGTCCAGTGCTCCCCATCGATCGACGACTCGACGATGTACTGCTGGTAGCTGTCCTCGTCGCGGCCGAGCGTGGTCGTGCCCTGCTCGGCGAAATTGATCTGGAGCGCGGTGATTAGTTCGATCCGTCCAAGATCGATCGCGAGCCATTCGCCGACGCCGCCGGTCGCCGCCGACCACCAGGTGCGGATGTCCTCGTCGAAGGCGAGATCGACCGGGTGATCGTCGAGTGCCGACGACGCAGTCGCCGGCTTGCCGGCGGATAGCAGCATCCAGCCGGTGCCGTTATGATCGAGCGGATCGGCGGCAACACGGGGAAGGAGCTGCGGATAGTCACCGAGCCAGCTGTTCGCGCGCATCACGCCGCTGCTGTCGAACCCCGCCGGGATGATGCCTAACCGTCGCTCGAACTTGTGGGTCACCGAGATGATCATCGTCACGACGCGCCAATAGTTGCCGTCGCGGTCGCGAAAGGTCGCCGCGTGGCCGGCGCCGCCGATGAATCCGCCCGGCTTGTACGAGAAGGGACTGTACGGCGCGTAGGCGAATCCGCTTACCGGCGAGCGCGACGTGTACACGCCGTCGGCGTAGCTCTTCCAGACCGTCCCCGGCGCGGAGTACTGCAGGTAGTAGACGCTGTCGTGCTTCGTCATCCACGATCCTTCGATGTACGGCGCGATCCGAAAGCCTTCGCGCATCCCGTGGGCGCCGAGGTTGTCGGGACCCGAGCGCTCCCACCCGTGATCCGCGTAGTCCGCGCGCATCAGCTCGTGCGGCCCGTCGATCAGGGCGAAGTCGTGCTTCGGATCGAGCTCGACGACCGAGATCCCGCCATCCAGCGACGAGCCGTGATAGAGATAGACTCGCCCATCGTCGTCGAGGAAGAACGCGGGGTCGGCGTAGCTCGCGAGAGTGGCGACCTTGCGCCACTTCCCCGCGATCGGGTCGTCGGTGGTGTACAGCGCCATCGACTTGTGCGCCGTGTAGTACATCCGCCCGTCGAGGATGAGCACCGCGGGGGCGTAATCCTCGAGCGGCAACCCTTCCGGGACCACGAGCTTCCAGTCGTGCAGGTCGTGCGAGTGCCAGTAGCCGCCACTCTTCGACGCGAAGAGGTAGTACTCGTCGTTGTACAGCGTGATCACCGGATCGGCCGCTTCGCGCCGGCTCGGCGTGTCGACCATGAAGCGGTAGTCGATGTCGATCGGGTTGCAGAAGGTGGTCGCCGGAGCGATCGGGCCAGCCGCGAATAGCTGCTCGCGCGGTGCTGGCGGCGCGGCAGGTGCCGCGTGCCGCGCGCAGCCGGCGATGTACATCGCCGCGACGAGGATGGGGAGACGCGTCATGACCCAGCATATCGCGGCGCGGCGAGCGTGGCCAGTGCGTCACGCGGTCGGTAACTTCGTATCGTGGAGACGCTGACCTCGCGCACGGGCCGAATCGGTCGCGTCATCGCACTCGCGATCATCGCGATCGGACTCTGTCGGACGTCATTCGCCACGCGTGACGTCGCGCCGGCGGCACCGGCTCCGCCGCCGCGAGACGTGATCTCGCGCCAGGGACCGCGCATCATCCGCAACGTCCACTTCGGGCCCGACATCCGCGAGCGTTTCGACGTGTACGCGCCGGCTGACGCGAAGAACGCCCCGGTGATCTTCATCGTGCACGGGGGCGCATGGGCATACGGCGACAAGTCCGCGCGCGGCGTGGCCGGCCACAAGGTCCAGCGGTGGGTGCCGCGCGGCTTCGTCGTGATCTCCACCAACTATCGAATGCTGCCTGACGCCGATCCCATCGCGCAGGCGAGGGACATCGCCCGCGCGATCGTCGTCGCGCAGCAGCGCGCGGCGTCGTGGGGCGGCGATCCGGCGCGATTCATCCTCATCGGCCACTCGGCCGGTGCGCACCTCGTCGCGCTGCTCAACAGCTCTCCCGCACTCGTTGCGGGACTGCCGCTCACGCCATGGCTCGGTGTCGTCTCGATCGAGAGCGGCGCACTCGATGTCCCCGCGGTCATGCGGCTCCCGCATCCACGCTCGTACGATCGCGCCTTCGGCCGCGACAGTGCGTACTGGCGGACAGTGTCCCCGATCGACCTGCTCGCCCACCCGGCCGCGCCGATCCTGCTCGTCTGCTCGGTCCGCCGTCCAACGGGCTGCCGGCGCGCCGACCGCTTCGCCGCGAAAACGGTAGCGTTAGGCGGCCGAGCCTCGGTCCTTCGGGAAGACCTGTCCCATGCGGATGCTGATGCGCGACTCGGGCTGGATCGCGGCTACACCAACGCCGTCGAGGATTTCATGCGGGGCCTCGACGTCAGGCTCGCCGAGCAGCTGCCGACCGCCGGCGCCGTGACCGGCGCGCCCTCGCATCAGTAGATGTAGACCTTCGTTCCCACCGGGACGAAGTCGTACAGCCACTGCAGGTCGTCGTCGCTCAGCCGCACGCAGCCATGCGTCGTCGCGGCCCGGCGTGCGGTGCCGCTGGCGGTGCCGTGGAGCAGGTACCCGTTCCCGAGATCGAGCCGGTAGTTCCCGAGCTCCCCGTCGATCTCCCGGTTGCGCGTGCCTAACGGCGGGACGTAGAGCGTCGAGTCGAAGACGATGTGCTCGTCCACCGGCAGCGGCGCGAAGCCGTCGGGCATGAGCAGGCCGGCCACGCTGTCCCGCACGACCAGCTTCCGTCCGTCATGAAGCGTCACCGCGCCGCGCTCGGGCATGTGGGCGAGGCGCAGGTGGTACTCCCGCGCGACTTCGGCGTACGCCCAATCGGGCGGACGCCATTTCGGTGCAGCGCTTTTCGAGAGGATCGTGCGGACGCCGCGCGGAGTCGCGAAGGTCCAGCGCCGGCCGCCGTATTCGAGCAGCCGCCCCATCCCGACGTTCACGGCCGCGCTGTGCAGCGTGTCCGAGCCCTCGACGACCCAGAGCAGGTGGCGGTCGATCGAGACGACGACGCGCAGCTTCTGGTCGCGGATCGCCGCGCGCAGCGTCCGCGCCGAGCTGAGGCTGTCGCTGCGCGAATGAAAGGTCGGCAGCGTGTCGGGCGCGAGTGCGACCTCGCCCGACGATTCGGTGACGAACGTCGAGTCGGGCGCGTGCTCGAGACGAACCGCACGCGCCTGACTCGCACTCGGCGTGCGCCCGGCGTGCCGCTGCGCCATGGCGACCACCGGTGTCCCGGCGATCACCAGCAGCGCAGCGAGCGCCGTGCGCATGCCGCTGTACATCAGAGCGAGATCCCGACGATGACCGGGACGAACTTCGTCGCGGTACCAGGCGTCGCGACGTGCATGTAGCGCGACTCGACGAACAGCTTCACGTTGCCGAGCCCGAAGCCGATGCCGGCGCCGGCGTTCCACTGCCCCTTCGTCTGCGACTTCGTGGTCGTGACCCCGTCGTTGTAACCCGAGAAGTGCGAGAAGCCGCCGCCGCCGATGAGATAGGGTGAGACTGCCCACATCCGTGGAACGCGGAGCGTCAGGTCAGCGAGCCCCGACCAGACCGCAACGTTGTCGTCGCTGCCCGCGATGGCGTTCTTCGCGCCGAAGCGGTCATACGCCGCGTCGAAGCGGATGCCGACCGGCGAGGTGAACGGGTGGAAGCCAACCGACCCGGTCGCGTTCCAGCCGCGATCGAAGCCGTCCTTGAAATCACTCTGTGGGATGCTCGCACCGCCGGCGATCTGGAAGTAGAGACCAGAGCCCGGGCGGCGCATGTGGGCGAGGTTCCAGCGCGCGATCGAGTCGGCGCGCGCGATCGAATCCTGGCGCATCCGCTCCGCGTTCGCGATCGAATCCTGGCGCATCCGCTCCGCGTTCGCGATCGAATCCTGGCGCATCCGCTCCGCGTTCGCGATCGAGTCCTGGCGCATCCGATCGGCGTTGGCGATCGAGTCGGCCCGCGCCATCGAATCGGCACGAGCGACCGAGTCAGCGTTAGGCGTCGCGACCGACCCGGCCGATTCGTTGTTCACCGCATCCTTGCGGACCGGGATGCGGCGCGACGAAGTGACGCGCGCGCTGGAGCGCGTGCTACGCGCCGTCGAATCGGTGGTGGACTGCGCGCGGGCTGTGCCGGCGATACCAAGGCTGGCCACGACCGCGAGGCCGCAGACGATCGATGTTGATAGATGTCGTTGCATTGTCGTTCTCCTGTTGGTTCACGGAGCGCCCCGTGAGCGATCGCTCGGATTCGAGGGCGCACCGACCGGGCTCAAAGGCAGGGCGCGTGCCCATCGCTCCGCGCGGAGACGAATAACGCCTAACGCCGCGCGACCCAGGCCGCGCTCGCTTATGGCGCACGGACCAAACGGGCAGAGCCCGCTCGAAATGCGGTGACGCACCGCACAGGAACGGGCGAATTTCGGAGTGACTCGAGCAGCCGCCGGGAGTCGGCTTAGGAGGCGCGACGGTGCGGTCGCGTCCGCCTGATTCCGCCAACCGGGACTCGCCATGCCGACCTATCCGACCCCCGCCACGCTGCGCGCCACCCCCCGTGGTGCGCTCAAGCTTCCGACCTTCGCCGATCTCGTTCGCGGGTATTCACTCGCGCGGGTCGTCGACGCCATCTGGACCCCCGCCGTCTGCGCTGTCCTCGTCGCGCTCGTCGGCGCGATCGGCTTCTGGATGCACCAGCCCTGGCTGTTCGCCGGGCTCGGGCCGTCGATCCTGATCGTGGCGACCAACCCCGGTCACGACACGGCGCGCTTCCGGTCGATCGTCGTCGGGCACCTGGTCGCGATCGGCTGCGCCTACCTCGCGCTGCTCCTGCTCAACGCGACCAGCGCGCCATCACTGCTGGCCGCGGCGACGATGTCGATGCCCCGCGTCTGGGCGAGCACGGGTGCGCTGGCGATGCTGGTCGTGGTGCAGCCGCAGCTGCGCGCCTACCACCCGCCCGCGGCGGCAACCGCGCTGCTGGTGACCTCGGGCGCGTACCGCATGACGGGCAAGACCCCGCTCGCGCTGATGGCCGGCGTCCTCGTTATCGGGATCGCCGCCGAGCTGCTGCAGCACGCGCGTCCGAAGCACGCGCGCTGAGCACCGTTCGAGGGGCTACGCCGCCCGCCCGGTCACCGTCTCGCGGACGACGGCCGGTGCGGGTGGCGGCGCGCTGACCCCACACTCGTCGGCCGGTGCCGGCGATCCCTCGCCAAGCTGGTGACGGACGAGGCGGGCGTAGGCGGGACAGCTGGCGACGAGCGCATCGTGGCGCCCATCGCCGACGATGCGCCCTTCGCTGACGACGAGGATGCGATCGGCATCGCGCACCGTGTTGAGCCGGTGCGCGATGATGAAGGTCGTCCGGCCGCGGCGGAACGCGCGCAGCGCCTGCTGCACGGCTTCCTCGCTCTCGGTGTCGAGCGCGGCGGTCGCCTCGTCGAACAGCAGCACCGCCGGATCGACGAGGAAGGCGCGCGCGATCGCGATCCGCTGCCGCTGCCCCCCGGACAACCCGCGGCCGCCCTCGCCGACGCGGGTGTCGTAGCCGTTAGGCAGGCGCATGATGAACTCGTGCGCGTTCGCCGCCATCGCCGCGGCGATCACCTCGCCGCGCTTGGCGGTCGGCCGGCCATAGGAGATGTTCGCCGCGATCGAGTCGTTGAACAGCACCACGTCCTGCGGGACGACGCCGAACTGCTGCCTGACGGTCGCGATCTGCAGCGTCCGCAGGTCGGCACCATCGATGAGCACCCGCCCATCCAGCGGATTGTGCACGCGCTGCAGCATCCGGAAGACGGTCGACTTCCCGCTGCCTGACGGTCCGACCAGGGCGACGGTCTCCCCCGGCTGGACGACGACGTCGAAGTGATCGAGCGCGCGCTGCGATTCGCGATAGCCGAAGCTGACGCCCTCGAAGACCACCTCGCCGCGAATCGCCCGGCAGGGTACCGCGTCCGCGAC
>JAICUE010000129.1 GCA_025936015.1 Gemmatimonadaceae bacterium | reverse complement strand
CGTTCAGCGCGACGCTTCGTGGCCTCGCGATCGACTTGAGCAAGATCGCGAGCGACCTCCGCCTGATGGTGATGGGTCCACGCACCGGCATCGATGAGATCAAGCTGCCGGCGGTGCAGCCGGGTTCCTCGATCATGCCCGGCAAGATCAACCCGTCGATTCCGGAGATGGTCAATCAGGTCTGCTTCCAGGTGATCGGTTGCGACACGACGGTGACGATGGCTGCCGAGCATGGTCAGCTCGAGCTCAACGTCATGATGCCTGTCATCGCGCACAACATCCTGCTGGAAATGATGATCCTCACCAACGCAGCGACCACGCTGACCGAGCGCTGCGTGAAGGGCATCGAGGCGCACGAAGACATGTGCGCCTACTGGGTCGAACGCTCCGCGGCACTCGCCACCGCACTGATGCCGCACATCGGCTACGCGAAAGCGGCGGAGATCAGCAAGCAATCGGTGAAGGAAGGCGTCCTGATTCGCGATCTCGTCAAGCGCGAGCAGCTCCTCCCGCCCGAGCAGATCGACGACATCCTCGATCTCCGCAAGATGACCGAAATCGGTGTGCCGGGCGGCAAGCATGGCGCGGTAGCCGCCGGCTGATCGCGAGCGCGGAATGGCATCGTCGGCGGGGAGCGACGGGGTGCGCCCCTTGTCACTCTCCGCCGCCCCCTCTATCCTCAAGTCGTGCGTATCACTACGTGGGCCGAGTACGGACTGATCTGCGCGTTGCATCTCGCGCGGCGCGCGAGCGTCGGCCCGATCACCGGCCGACAGGTCGCGGCGCACGAGCGTCTGCCCGCTGATTACGTCGAGCAGATCCTGCTGCGGATGCGTCGCGCGGGTATCGTGCGGAGCACCCGTGGCGCACACGGCGGATACTCGCTCGCCCTGCCGCCGGAAGAGATCTCCGTTCGGGCAGTGATCGCCGCGTCCGAGTTGACGACCTTCGATCTTCATTGCGTCAGCCATCCCGTCGAGACGGCGCGCTGCTCCGCGGCGGAGGGGTGCAGCATCCGCCCCGTCTGGATGATGCTCCAGCAGCGCATCGACGACGTTCTCGAGAGCGTTCATCTTGGCGACCTGCTCTCCGAGGAGAGCGTGGTGCGCGAGCGCCTCGGGATGCTGAGGGCCATCGAGCATCCCGCAGCCGATGCCGCCGAGGAGCGCCACGATCGCGTGCTCCCGGTTCTCCAGGCCTGAGCGCGGCTCGGATGCGCGTGCGGCTCGATATGCTCGCGGCGTGGCGTCTCCGCCGCGATGCAGCCAATTACGTCCGCGGGCTCTGGACCGAGCCTGACGCCGCCGACGTCGAGTGGATCACCTCACTCGAGCCGGCTGGCGACATCGACCACGCACGTTGGGAGCTTCGCTATCTGCAGCGCGCTGCGATCCTGGTGGCGGCCGAGCGCGATGCGCTCGACGATCGGACGCCGGCGGCGGTCGCTCGCGCGATCGCCCGCGCCTTCGACTCCGATTCGGCGGTTGCCCACGACCGCGCCGTCGTCGCGCGTCGTCAGTTCAACGAGCGCCTTGCTGCGTATCGCAGCGTGCTCACCACTCGTGAGACGACGCCACTCATTCCTCGCCTTGGTGTCGTGCTCCTGACTTTCCTTGGCCGCCCGACCGCCGCGACCGATCCTGTCGCGATCCGCGCTGGCATCATCGCCCAGGACGCACTCGCCGCGGCCAACGCATCGCTCCGCGAGCGCTTCGGTGCCGTCGCGCTCCCGGAAAACATCGCTCCTTCGCGAATCGCCTGACGCGCGCGTCTTCGGGACGCTCTGGCCGTCTCGTAGTCCGTAAAAGTTCGCGGCGAGGAGTAAGCGACAAGGTCGAAGCGAACCACGGTGACAAGACGGAAACGGCGGCAGAGCATGTGCTCTGCCGCCGTTTGCTTACCGCCTACAGCTCGAAGTTCTCCATTGCAGTGCCGAAGGGGGGACTCGAACCCCCACGGGCGTGAGCCCACTGCGCCCTGAACGCAGCGCGTCTACCAGTTCCACCACTTCGGCAAGACTCCGAATATACCCGGGCGCGACAGAAGCGTCAACGCAGTGTGACGCGCTCCGTTGCTCGTGCCGCGAGTCGCGCCTAACTTGCGGGCCGGCTGTCGCTCGCGAACGTCGCGGCTCGCCGCCCTCCCATCCATCATGCCGAAGTCCGACGAAAAGGACGCGATCGAGCCGATCGCGCGGAACAAACGCGCCCGCTACGACTACCACATCCTCGAGACGTGGGAGGCGGGGATCGTGCTCACCGGCACCGAGGTGAAGTCCCTCCGTAACGGGAAGGCGACGATCACCGATGCGTACGGGATCATCAAGGATGGGGAGCTCTGGCTGCTCAACCTCCACATCTCCCCGTACACGCAGGGACATCAGTTCAACCACGAGCCGGAACGCACGCGCAAGCTCCTGCTGCATCGCAAGGAGCTCCGCCGCCTCATCGGCGCGGTCGAGCGCCAGGGCCTGACGCTGATTCCGCTCGACCTCTACTTCAAGCACGGCATCGCGAAGGTCACCATGGCGCTCGGCAAGGGAAAGCAGCAGCACGACAAGCGCGACACCGAGCGCGAGCGCGACGCCGACCGCGAGATCGCGCGCGCCGTCTCGCGCCGGCGTTGAGCGTCATGCCGATCGGCTTCACGGTGCGGCGCACGCCCCCCAGCGTCGATTGATGCTCGCAGCGCTGCTCATCGCCTGCCAGCTCGCCGCACCAACGCAGCTCGTCATCCGCTCCGGTGACCGGACCGTCAACGTTCCGGTCGTCTCCACGGCGGCTGGTGAAGGGGTCCGTGCCGACCTCCTCGGCCCCGCACTCGGCGCGGCGATCCGTGTCCTGCCTAACGGCCACTACGCCATAACGCTCGGGGGTGTCGCACTCGACGTCGCCGAACATGTGCCATTCGTGCGCGTCGGCGACGCCGTGTTTCCCCTCGCGGTGGCGCCGTCGCTCGTCAACGGCCGGCTCGTGGTCCCGCTGCAACTGCTGAGCGACGTCCTGCCGCGGGTCTCCGGCGCCTTCGCGTACGACACCGTCCGCGACGAGCTGCGCGTCACCGACACCGCGGCCGTCCACGTCGCGGTCGTCGACACCCTGCACACCGCGGCGAATCCGCCGCCGCCCACGCCCTCGACACGGAATCCGAAGCGGCGACGACTCGTCGTCGTCGATGCCGGCCACGGCGGCCCGGACAACGGAATGACGGGGCCGATCGGCAAGGGGCCGAAGGTCATCGAGAAAACCGTCACGCTTGCCGTCGCCAAGCAGCTCGCGTCGGCGCTGCGAGCCCGCGGCTACGACGTGCTGATGACGCGCACCACCGATACCCTCATCGCGCTCTCGGATCGCGGTCGCATCGCCAACGCGGCGCACGCCGACCTCTTCATCTCCGTGCACGTCAACGCGGCAAATCCTAACTGGAAGGACCCTGGTGCGTCGCGCGGATTCGAGACGTATTTTCTCGCCGAAGCGAAAACCGAGGACGCGAAGCGGGTCGAACGCATGGAAAACGAAGCGGTGAAGTTCGAGACAGGAGTCCACGCACCGAAGGGTGATCCGCTGTCGTTCATCATCAACGACATGGCACAGAACGAACACCTGCGCGAATCGAGCGAGCTCGCCGAAACGATCCAGTCCTCACTCGCGCAGGTGCATCCTGCGCCGAGTCGCGGCGTCAAGCAGGCAAACTTCTCCGTGCTTCGCAACTCGTTCATGCCCGCGGTGCTCGTCGAGATCGGCTTCGGCACCAACTCGAAGGACGCAGCCATCCTCACGAGCGCGTCGTGGCAGGCCCGCATCGCCGGCGCGATAGCCGACGCGACTACCCGGTACGTGAAGGGCTACGAGCGGCGCGTCTCACCGCAGCGCCGCTGATGAACGGCGCGCGAGCATCGTCCGCCGCGCGCCGCCTGACGGTGCTGGCGCTGCTCGCGCTTGTCGCCGCCTGTACGTACAACGGAGTCTGGAACGCGCGCCACGCCGATCGCGAAGGAAATCGCCAGCTGCTCGACGGCGATGACTCGGCCGCGGCCCGCAGCTTCGCGCTCGCCGCCGCGGCTGCGGAAACGGTGCTCGCGCGAAACCCGGCAAGTCGGTGGACGCCGGAAGCGCTCGCCCTCGCCGGTCGCGCGCTCGCGTTCAGCGGCGACTGCGGACGCGCGCTCTCCCGGATCGACGCGGCACGCGCACGATTGCGCAATCAGGTCGACCGCGACCGCGCGTCGCTCGCGGCTGGCTGGTGCCTGCTCCGCGAGGCACGCTATTCGGAGTCGCTCGCGCAGCTCGAGGCGCTGCAGCATTCGCGAGACCATGATGTGGCGACGCTCGCGACGCGCTGGACCGCCCGCGCCATGCTCGCGCAGGGCAATGCGTTAGGCGCGGCGCGTGTGCTCGCCCGGACCGACCCTGGGGCCGCGGGTTGGACTCTCGCCCGTGACGCTGCCGATCGCGGCGAGATCCCGCGGGCCGAATCGCTGCTCGTCGCGCGCATCGCCGATCGCGACCTCCGGCCGCCATTGATCCCGCTGCTCAATGACTTCTGGATTCGCGGTGACACCGCGACCGCTTATCGCCTCGCGACGCTCGCCGCACAGTCGCACGGACCGGCCGACCTGCGCGCCGCCGCGGCGGTGACGATCGCCGAGCGTCTGATCGATGCGGGACGCGGACTCGACGCGCGCGCCCTGCTCGCGCCCGTTCCGAAATTGACCAGCGACACGCTCATCGTTGAGCGCGCACGCGATGGGATGCTCCGGGTCGCGGTGCGCGACCTTCCATCGCTCGATGAGATCGAACGCACTGCCCGCCGCGACGGACCGGTCACCGGCCGCGCCTCCGAGGCGGTGTTGCTCGCCGGGGTCCTCGCGGTGGAGGATACCAGCACCGGCGCCGGAAGATTCCTTGCGGCGGAAGTACTCCGCGACAGTCTCGCGGCGCGCCGCGCGGCGCGCGCGCTGTTCACGACGCTTCCTGCCGGTTCACCGATCGCAGCCAAGGGTTGGCTCGCCGCCGCGGCGCTCACCCCGGATTCGGCGCCTGCGTTCGTCGCGATCGTACGTTCTCGCTGGCCTGACTCGCCTTACCTCGCCGCACTCGACGGCAAGCCGAGCACCGACACCCTCGCCGTCGCGGCGGACACATTGTTGCGCCGCGCATGGGAACAGGCGATCGTGGTCTACAATGACAGCGCTGCCCTGCGACACGGTGCATCGCCAACCCCACCCGCCACGCCGTGACCCCAGCTCGACGAACGGGCGCGCCTGACGCTTCAATTGATGCTGCAGGATCGTCGCTCGCCGTCCAGGCGGCCGGTCTTTCGTTCGCCAATCCCGTGCTGCTCGCCGCCGGGACTGCCGGCTACGGCCGCGAGCTCGCGGGCGTCGTCGCGCTCGAAAAGCTCGGCGGGATCGTCACGAAAGCGGTGAGCGTCGCGCCGCGCGCCGGCGCGCCGTCGCCGCGCGTTGCCGAATTCGGTGGCGGAATGATCAACGCGGTCGGCCTCGCCAACCCTGGTCTCGAGTCGGTCCGGTCTGAACACCTGCCCTGGCTCCTCGAGCGTCTCGCCGGTGCGCCGACGCGCGTCCTCGTCAACGTCGTTGGGAGCGCGGTCGAAGACTTTGCCGCGGTGGTCGCCGGTATCGAGGAGTCGGCGGCCGGAGCGAGCGGCCCCCGCACCGGCCCCGACGCGTACGAGCTGAATGTCAGCTGCCCTAACGTTCGCGCCGGCGGGATGGAATTCGGGGCCGATCCCTCCACCCTGCGCGCGGTCGTCGCCGGCGTCCGCGCGGTGACACGACGCCCGCTCTTCGCGAAGCTCTCGCCGACCCTCGCTGACATCGCCGGCTCGGCGCGGATTGCGGTCGACGCCGGGGCCGACGGGCTGACACTCATCAACACCGTGCCCGGGCTCGTCGTCGACGTCGACGCGCGACGGCCGGCGCTGGGCTTCGGCAGCGGCGGCGTCAGCGGACCGGCAATCCTCCCCGTCGGCGTCCTCGCCACGTGGAAGGTCAGCCGCGCCCTGCCCGGCGTGCCGATTATCGGAGTCGGCGGCATATCGTCGGCGAATGACGCGCTCCAGTACGTCATCGCCGGCGCGACCCTCGTCGCGGTCGGCACCGCGGCGATGCGCGAGCCGCGCCGCGCGGAGCGCATCGTCGGCGACCTCGCTGACTGGTGCGCGGCGCGGGGTACTACCGTTAGGCAGCTGGTCGGGAGCCTCCAGTGGCCGGCGTGACCGACGTCCCGGAACTGATTGTCGCGCTCGACGTCGCGTCGGCACGCGAGGCGCTGGCCCTGGTCCGCCGCCTCGGCGACGCATGCCGCTTCTACAAGATCGGGAGCGAGCTCTTCACCCGGGAAGGGCCATCGGTCGCGCGGGCCATCATCGACGAGGGATGCGACATCTTCCTCGACCTGAAGTTTCACGACATTCCGAACACCGTGCGCGAAGCGGCGCGCGCGGCCGCGTCGTTAGGCGCGCGGCTGCTGACGGTCCACGCGAGTGGCGGAGCAGCGATGATCGACGCGGCTGTCGAGGGCGCGGGCCATGACTGCGGCGTGCTCGCGGTCACCGTCCTCACGTCGCTCGACGCGGCATCGCTCGGCGCTGCGTGGGGACGCGACCAGCTCGACGTCGAGAAGGAAGTATTCCGGCTTGCCGGCGTCGCGAGGGCTGCCGGGTCCCATGGAATCGTCTGCAGCGGCCGCGAGGCGCCGTCGATCCACGCTGCGTTCGGTGACTCCCTCGCGCTGCTCGTTCCCGGGATTCGGCTTGCGGGCGGCGAAGCGCACGACCAGGCGCGGACCTCCACTCCGGGCGCGGCCGTGCGCGCCGGCGCCCGCTATCTCGTCCTCGGGCGGGCGGTCACCGCCGCCGCTGACCCCGTCGGCACGATGGCGCGGGTGCGGGCGGAGGTGGCGCTTATCCCGTGATAGCCCGCAGACTTGCGTGCTCCCGCCGGGCTCATTAGAATCAGAGTCTGCCCGTGAAGTGGACAGTTTCTGGATGTTTTTGTAATCGGAGCTCCCGTGAAAGTTCGCAGCAGCGTCAAGCCGATCTGTGAGCACTGCAAAGTCGTGAAGCGCGACGGCGTGACTCGCATCATCTGCAAGCGCAATCCAAAGCATAAGCAGCGTCAGGGCTAACTAAT
>JAICUE010000334.1 GCA_025936015.1 Gemmatimonadaceae bacterium | reverse complement strand
TCGTAGAGCGCGATCGCGAGTGAGCACAGCGCGACGAACATCGCCGACCCCGAGACGATGCGGTCGACGATGGAGCGTCGCTTGGCAGCGGAGCCCTGGCTCGGCGGGTGGTGCGGGATTTCTGGCTCGGGGAGGTGCATAGGGCGGGATTGACGGTTTGCGGCGGACGCCTAACGCGAAACGGCGCCCTGGGGCTTCGGTACGCGCTGCGACGGATCGTAGAAGAACGTCTCCTCGGCGATTTTCTCACCTTCCCAACGCTGGTACGCAATCTCTTCGAGGTCGGTAACCGTGCCGTCGAGCCAGTCGAAGTGGAAGCGCCAGCGAATCACGACCCGGTCACCGTTGACGAATACCGGCCGCACGCATTCCGACCTCATTGACCGCGCGCGCGCGAGGACCTTCCGCTCGTTCGCGACGTGGGCGCCTCGCCCGACCCGAGGCTCACCCTGATTCTCCCGCATCGACGCGCCTTCCGCGTAGAACTCCTCGCAGGCGACGTCATGCGCATTCTCTTCGACCCGCGCGATGAAGCACTCGACCGTCTCGATCAATGGCATGTGTGTATCGTGTCGGAATGCCTAACGTCCTGGCGTGGTTGCTCCCTCCCGCAACACCTGCCAGGCTTCCGCGACGTGCCGCCGCTCCGTCCGGATGTTCCCGATCGCCAGCCGCAGCGCGTACTTGCCATTCAACTTCGTGTGCGAGATGAACGCCTTGCCCGATGCGTTCACGCGCTCGAGGATCGCCGCGTTCATCCGTTCGCGCGCCTCCTCGCTCGTCCCGTCAGGCGCATAACGGTAGCACACGGTCGAGAAGGGAACAGGCGCCATCACTTCCCACCCCGGCTCGGCGCGCACCCAGCTCGCGAACTCCCGCGCCAGCGCGCAGTGCGCCTCGATTCGCGACGCCAGCCCCTCGGCGCCGAACGCACGAATCACCATCCACAGCTTGAGCGCGCGGAAGCGTCGTCCGAGCTGCACGCCGTAGTCCATCAGGTTCACCGCATCGCCGTGCGAGCGCGATGTCAGGTACTCCGGCACCAGCGAGAATGCGCGCCGCAGCACCTCCGGCTGCTTCACGTACAGCACCGAGCAGTCGACCGGTGTGAACAGCCACTTGTGCGGATTCACCACGAGCGAGTCGGCGAGCTCGGCGCCATCGAGGACCTGCCGCATCGACGGGACGACGGCCGCGCTCCCGCCATAGGCCGCGTCGACATGCAGCCACGGCTGCGCTCCGCTTGCCGTGGCGGCTCCCGTCTGTCGCGCCTCGGGCGCTCCGCTTGCCGTGGCGGCTACCGTCTGTCGCGCCACGGGCGCCGCACTTCCGGGAGCCGCAGATCGAATCACCTCCGCGATTGCCCGCACCGGGTCGATGCTCGTCGTGCTCGTCGTTCCTACGGTCGCGATCACCGCCAGCGGGCGCATCCCCCGCGCGACGTCCTCGGCGATCCGCGCGCGCAGCATCTCCGGGCGCATCCGGAATTCCGCGTCCACCGGGACGTGCACCACGTTCTCGTGGCCGATGCCTAACGTGATCGCGGCCTTGTCGACGCTCGAGTGTGCCTGCTCGGAGCAGTAGATCCGGAGCACCGGGAGATCGCCGCGCCCCGACATCCCGCGCTCGCGGATGTCGAGGCCCGCTGCCTCGCGCGCGGCCGCGATCGCGAGCATCGTCGAGATCGAAGCCGTGTCGTTGATGTGCCCCCACCACTCCGATCCGAGTCCCATCATCTGGCGGAGCCAGTCTGTTGAGCGGAGCTCGAGCTCCGTCGCGGCCGGCGACGTTCGCCAGAGCATCGCGTTCGCGTTCAACGCCGCGCTGAGCAGCTCGGCGAGGATTCCCGGCACCGGCGCGCTGTTGGCGAAGTAGGCGAAGAAGCCGGGATGGTTCCAGTGGGTGATCCCCGGCATGATCGTCCGCTCGAAATCGGCGATGATCTCGCCTAACGATTCACCCTTGGCCGGCGGTGACGGCGGCAGCGCGGCGGCGATCTCACCCGGCGCGACCCGCGACAGCACCGGATACTGCTCGGCGCTCGCCAGGTAATCGGCGATCCACTCGACCAGCTCCCGCCCGTAGCGGACGAACAGTTCGGGCGAGAGGTCGCCGGTGGCGCCGGCCATCTCGGGAATCCCGGCCCCCGGCTCCGTCGCGTCAGGCCTGACGGTCACGACGCCGATCTCACTGCGCGTAACGGAGTATGTCGTAGAGGAAATGGACGCCGAAGCCGGCGTTGGCGATCGTCAGGCGCTCGTCGTTGCCATGCACGCCACGCTGGCCGTCCCCGGCCGGCGTCATGAACGGATCGAGCCCGTAGGTGATGATGCCGAGCGCGCGGTAGACGGGACGGTCGGTCGCGCCGGTGAGCATTGGCGTCGTCACCAGCGCGTGCGGATCGCGGTCGTGCGCGGCGCGCTCGATTGCGTGAAAGAGGTCGGTGTTGATCGGGCTCTCGAGCGGGGTCTTCGGCGTCAGGTCGGCGCTGAAGTGCACCGAGGTGTCGTTGACGACTCGCTTCAGCGCCGCGAGCATCGCGTTCGGGTCCGCGTCTGGCAGCAGGCGAATGTCGAGCTTCGCCGACGCTTCGGGCGGAATGACGTTCGTCTTGTTCGAACCCTGCAGCCCCGTCAGCGAGATGGTGTTGCGAAGGATCGCGTTCCAGTAGACGTCGTTGGTCAACCAGATGCGAGCGCGCGGATCGTTGATCGCGCTCCCGACGTCGGCGAGCCACTTCCGCTGCTCGCCGTCATAGTTCACCGAGATGTCGTGAAAGTATTTCGCGACACCCGGCGTGACATGGAGCGGCGTCTCATAGTCGGCGATCTTCGCCAGCGCCCGCACGAGCTTCGGGACGGGGTTCTCCTTCGTCGGACGCGAGCCGTGCGACGGCGTCCCCTTCACCGTCACGCTCTGCCAGAAGGTCCGCTTCTCGGCGACGCCGACGCCCCAGTACTCGAGCTTCCCGTTCTGCACCAGGTTGTCGCCACCTTCGGTGATCAGGAACTCGACGTCCTTCAGCAGGTCGGCGTGCCTGGCGACGAACTGCTCCGCGCCGGTCGAGCCGAGCTCCTCGTCGGCGTTGCCGATGAAGACGATGTCGCGATTGAGCGGCGCGCCGCTCCGCTTGAGCACGAGCATCGCCATCAGCTGCGCGATCCCGTCCCCCTTCATGTCGAGCGCACCGCGGCCGTAGATGTATCCGCCAGCGGTGTCCGAGGCGAACGGGTCGTGCGACCAGTACGCCGCATTCGCCGGCACCACGTCCATGTGATGGACGAGCGCGATCGCCTTCTTGCTCCCGTTGCCCTTGAGCCGCGCGTAGAAGTTCGCCCGCCCGGCGCCTAACGATACGGTATCGAGGATCTGCGTCTCGAACCCCTCGCTGTCGAGCACCTTCTTCAGCCAGAGCGCCGTTTGCAGCTCGTTTCCCGGCGGGTTGGTCGTGTTGATCCGGAAATACTCGCGCATCTTCCCGACTGTCTCGTCGCGCACTGCATTCCAGTCGATCGGCGCCACCTTCGGCGGCGCGGCTTGCTGGGCGAGAAGGGGCGACGCAACGAAGGCGAGAGCGACGAGACCGGAATAGCGCATGATTGTCCTGTTCGGGGGCGAGACGCGGTCACGAAATGAGGATCGCGGACGAAGCGCGCGCAAGCGGGCGAGCGGGGCGCACCACAGGGGAAGAACTTTGGGACGAGCGGGGCGAGACGATCTCGCTTCGCTTGCCCCAAAGCTTTCATGGCCCGGTGCAGTGGGGCTGCCAATGCCTCTGTGTCCCCTGTGTCCCCTGTGGTTAGCGCTGTTCTCAAAAACAGCAATTACCACAGAGGACACAGGGGACACAGGGGACTGCCCGTGTCGAGTAGTTCGATGCACCGGAGCCGAGCTGCTTGGGGGCAAGCCGGGCGAGG
>JAICUE010000408.1 GCA_025936015.1 Gemmatimonadaceae bacterium | reverse complement strand
GCCTTACTCGGTGACGGCGGCGAAGAGAGCTTGGATGTCGATCGAGAAGACGGTTCCCGCACCGGGAGGCGACCAGTGCAGCGTCTCGGTGATGATCTCGGGTCGTTCGTGCGCCTGCGTCCAGCGGTCGACGAGGCGGGACTCGATGTCGACTATCCAGTACTCGGCGATGCCAGCACGTTGATAGCGCGGCCGCTTGACGATGCGATCGCGGCTCCGCGACGAGGGGGAGATCACTTCGACGACGAGGATGGGCAGCCCCGCTTCGTCCCAACGCCGAGGGCGACGGTCGCTCGTGCGCGGCAGGACGAGAACGTCGGGCTGGACGATCGTGTCAGGGGCGAGTTCGATGTCGGAAGGCGACGTCAACACCCAACCGACAGGCTCGGCGCGCAAATAAATAAAGAGCGCACCAAGCAGCTCGGTGACGACGAACTGGTGCGGTGACGCCGGCGACGGGGTCACGTAATGGACCCCGTCGATGATCTCGTGTCGCTGTCCGTCGTCCGGCAGCGACTCGAGCATCGCGCGATTCCATCGCACAGGCGAGGGCGGGTTCGCGGCGGGCATGACCATATCAATCGCCTCGGCGGGGTGACAGGCGCAAGGGGCACCGCGGGCAATGGCGCCGAGTAACGCCGCCACCGTCACCGGAGGAATGCGGCCGTCTCCAAATGAGCTATGACACGGCGACGAGAGAAGAGAGAGACTCCGATAGAGAGAGGAGAGATAAGAGACGAAAACACGATTGCGGTTACCTGCACACCCCGCAGTTATCGTCCCGCCCGGCTGGTTCTCTCTTCTGTCATCTCTCTATCGGAGCCTCTCTCATCTCTCGTCGCGGTGTTGAACTCCGTCAGCGGGCCTCGAAATTCACCCCCCTGGTAGTAATGCTCGAGCATATGAGAACGAGCACAATCCCGTCGACGAACATGCCGGCACACCACAGAGCGTGGTGAAGTTCATGCTCGACCAGCGCCGCATGACGCGGAGTGATCTCTACGAGATGATGGGCGGCAAGGCTCGAGTGTCGGAGTTCTTCTCGAAGAAGCGCCGGCTTTCGATCGAGCAGCTTCGCGCACTTCACAAGGCGCTCGGGATCCCGGCCGATCTGTTGTTAGGGTGAGGCGCGCCGCGGGTCGGAGGCTACTCGCCGATCGCGGCGAAGACGGGCCGGAGATCGATCAACAATTCGCTCGGGGCGCCCGTGGGATGCCAGCGCAGCTCGCCCGTAATGATCTCCGGTCGTTCGTCGACGGGCGTCCAGCGCTCGACGAGCTGCGATTCCGGGTCGACGATCCAGTACTCGGCGATGCCTGCACGCTGGTAGCGGCGACGCTTGAGGATGCGATCGCGGCTGGCCGACGATGGCGAGATGACCTCGATCGCGAGAATCGGTAGCCCGGCATCGGCCCAGGTGGTCGACGGTTGGCCCGCGACGTTACGGAAGACAGCGATATCGGGCTGAACGATCGTATCCTCGGCGAGTTCGACATCGCTGGGAGCGGGGACGGCCCAGCCGAAGTGCTCCGTGGCCAGGTACTGCGCGAGAGCTACGAGCAGCTGCGTGATGACGCGCTGATGAGGTGGCGCCGGAGACGGTGTCACGCAGTGTGCACCGTCGATGATCTCATGACGCTGCCGGTCGTCAGGCAGCGCCTCGAGCATCGCGCGATTCCAGCGAACTGGCGAGGGCGGGGTCGCGGCGGGCATGACCATATCAATCGCCTCGGCGGGATGGGGGGCGCAAGGGGCACGGGCGAAGATGACGTCGCCGAGGATCGGCGACGTCATCGATGCACCTCAGCCCACATCAGATTTCAACGCCAGACGGCAGCCCGACATTCATTCACCCTGCCTTGCCGTGCAATGCCTTGATGACCGAACCAGCGAACGGCGGCACCGCTTCTTCAGCAGTGCCGCCGTCCGCTTCCAGCTTACCGCTCGCAGCCTGCCCGAGAATCAGCGCTGCTCGAGCGAGATTCCCTGGTAGTAATGCTTGAGGATCTCGTCGTACGTCGCGCCCTTCTCGGCCATGCCGACGGCGCCGGTCTGGGAGAGACCGAGGCCATGTCCCCAGCCACCGCCCCACGCTTCCCAACCGGTGATCGTCTTCGTCTTGTTTTCGACGACCGGCTGGATGTAGAAGAGCGTGCTGTAGATCGAGCTCATCGCGCCGCTGCTCGTGTAGAACTTGAGCGCGGAGCGAATGCGATCCTTCGTCTCGGTGAACGTGCCGTTCTCGGTGACGAACTGCAGCTCGAGCGCCCGTCCGGAATTCGAGCGGCTCGTGACATTCACCGCGAGCACCTTGCCCGGGTTCACACCGAAGTAGTTCGCGACGACGTTGCTCATCTCCTCGGGTGTCCAGTCGATGTACCAGCGATGATACTTCGACCAGTCGGCTTCGTAGTCGCCATTGTCGGCGTTGCGGAGGGAGATCGCGTTCGCGTTGTTGCGGAAGACGTCGAGCGTCGGGACGTGCGCGAGGGCGTTGCCGCGCTCAGCGTCAGGCACCCCGCGCAGGTACGGAACGGGCGCCGAGTTGTAGACGTCCTCGTTGTTGGCGGTGAAGCCGCCGGTGGTCGAGCTGTAGAGCGCCTCGATCAGCTTCCCCTGATAAGTCGCGACGATGCCTGACGTTTCCATCACCGCCTGCGACGAGAGCGGATACTCGTCAGCAAGCCCGCCGTACACCTGATCCGACGTCGTCGGCAGGAGGTCGTAGCCATCGTTATGACGCTTGCCGAGTCCCGCGATGGCGTAGGTGCGAGCGGCGACCGCCTGTGCCTTGAGCGCCTCGAGGTACGGATAGGCGATCGGTCCGAGCTCGCGGGGGACGACGCCGAGGAGGTACTCCTCGATCGGGAGCTCATTGATCGCGGCGAGCGAACCCGAGCCGTTGATGCGGACTTCGCCGACTCCGCGATAGGGGCGACCGGCGATGGTGACGTTGCCATCCTGGGGGAGGATGCGGACCGGATTCACGCTCTGCGCCGTCGTGCTGCCTAACGCGACGTTGTACTTGGTGACGCCGACGAACTCGGTGACCTGGAAGGCGGAGCCGCCGGTTTTCGCCGGAGCGAGGCCGAGGCGATAGAGCTCGGTCTG
>JAICUE010000215.1 GCA_025936015.1 Gemmatimonadaceae bacterium | reverse complement strand
GCGGTCGTGTACGGCGCCGCCTTCGTGGTGCTGGTGGGCATCGCTGCGGCGCGCGCGGTTCCACTCGCCGGCTACCCGCCACGGGAGCTGCTGATCTTCGCCGCGCTCGCCGCGGGTCCGATGCTCGTCGGCCACACCGGGATGAACTACGCCCTCAAGTACATGCCCGCGTACATCGTGAACCTGACGGTCCTCGGCGAACCGATCGGCGCGACGATACTCGCGATACTCATACCGAGCATCCATGAGCTGCCAAGCGCGGGGACGATTGTCGGAGGGGCAATAACGCTAATCGGCATCGGCACTGCAGCACTGCAACGAGGGACGAGGGAGTAGGTCTGCGTTCCGGGCGGTGAGCTTCATTTTACCACAGCAAAGGGAAGCACTCACGCGTGAACCGCGGAACTGCTCCCTCGTCCGTCGTCCCTGGTAAGTCAGGAACAAGGAACAAGGAACGAGGAACGAGGAACGAGGAACGACGAGGAACCTTCCCCTTTTCTCCCCTCGATTATCTTTAGTTTTCATCCTGCTTGGATCGTTGCGTGGTTCCTCCCAATTCTGCCGGCAAGAGTTTCGATCTCGATGTCGTCGTCACGCGTGGCGATGCGGTCGAGTCGAAGCATCGCGTGCATGCGGCGGTAGTCGACGCAACCGGCCGGCTGCTCGCGAGTGCGCGCGACGCGAACGTCGTCACGTACTGGCGGTCGTGCGCGAAGCCGTTTCAGGTGATGCCGCTGCTGCGGTCGGGCGGCTTCGACCGGTTGAAGTGGGGCGACGACCAGCTGGCGCTCGCGTGCGCGTCGCACGGGGGAGAGCCGGAGCATGTCGCGATCGCATCCGCGATGCTCGGGTCGATGGGCCTCGAGGAGGGCGACCTCGCCTGCGGACCGCATGACCCGCTCTCGGCGCGAGGGGTGAAGCTGATGCGCGAAGCGGGGCTGAGGCCGACGCGGCTGCACAACAACTGTTCGGGCAAGCACGCCGCGATGCTCGCGCGGGCGCATACCGAGGGATGGTCGCACCAGGGTTACGAGCGTACGGGCCATCCAGTGCAGCGGGATATCCTCGCCGAGGTCGCGACCTGGTGCGACCTGCCCGAGAGCGCACTGCTGCAGGCGGTCGACGGGTGCGGCGCCGTCGTCTTCGGGCTGCCGCTCGAGCGAATGGCGTACGCGTACGCGCGTCTCACCGACGCCGCCAATCGCGGGGACGACATTCCCGCGCGCATCGTGCACGCGATGCGCACGCGTCCCTTCCTCATCGGCGGCAGCGATCGGTTCGACTCGGCGCTCATGGAGGAAACCGAGGGCCGGGTGTTGTCGAAGGTCGGCGCCGAAGGTGTGCATACTGTTGCGGTCATCGACCAGGCGATCGGGGTCGCGGTGAAGGTCGAGGATGGCGCACAGCGCGCGCAGTTCGCGGCGGTGCTCCGGCTGCTGCAACAGCTCGGAACACTCCCGGAAGACCTGCCGCCGAGGCTCGCGGAGTTCGCGCATCGGCCGCTGCGAAACACGCGCGGCGAAGTCGTCGGCGAAGTCCGGTCCGCCGCCTGAGGCGCTCGGGCAGGCATTCGGCCCCGTTCGGCGAAAATCGATGACGCGCCGCAAGTTCGTCCCCGCTATCGTTCCGGAAATCGACGAGGCGACCGCCGCACTCGTCCGACTCTCGGGAACAATCGCCGGCGGATCGGAGCCGCAGCTTCGAAAGGCGATTGCACACTCATGGGCGGTCGCAAGACCGGAGTGGACGGAAGAAGCGCTCCTGCAGTCGTATCTCTTTGCCGGATTCCCGCGCGCGCTCAATGCGATGCGCGAATGGCGGAAGGTGAGCGGCCGGCTCGCGCCCGCCCACGACGAGGGCGCGGAGCACGAGGAGCGCGCCGGGCAGTGGCGCGCTGAGGGGGAGGAAACCTGCGCGCTGGTGTATGGAGAGATGTACGACAAGCTGCGCGTCAACATCGCCGAGCTGCACCCGGCGCTCGATGCGTGGATGGTCGTCGAGGGGTACGGAAAGGTGTTGTCGCGGCCGGGGCTCGACATCGTACGGCGTGAGCTGTGCATCGTCGCGGTCTGCGCCGTCGCGAAGCAGGACCGTCAGCTGCAGTCGCATCTCCATGGTGCGCTGAACGTCGGCGCGACGCCCGGGCAGATCGCCGGTGCGTTCGCCGCGCTCGACGGGCTGGTCGATCCGGAGTATCTGTCGCGGGCGCTCGCGATGTTCACCAAAGTGCTCGGCAAACAGAGCGAGTAGGAGAGAACGGCATGTTCATCGATCGCGCGGTCGTACGGGTGGAAGCGGGAACAGGCGGCTCTGGCTGCATGTCGTTCCGGCGCGAGCACCGCGTGCCGATGGGCGGGCCCGACGGCGGCGATGGGGGGCGCGGTGGCGACGTGATCGTTCGCGGCGACTCGAACCTCGCGACGCTCCTCGACTATACCTATCGCGATCGGTGGGAAGCGGAGCGCGGCGATCACGGCAAGGGAGCGAACAAGACCGGGCACGCCGGTGCTGACGTCATTCTTCCCGTCCCACCGGGCACCGTGATCCGCGACGCCGAAACGCACGAGCTGGTTGGCGAGATCCTCGAGAGCGGCGACGAGATCATCGTCGCCAAGGGCGGGCGTGGCGGAAAGGGCAACGCCTTCTTCCAGACCTCCACCCACCAGGCGCCGCGCGAGTGGCAGCCGGGCGAAGAAGGACAGGCACGCACCCTCGAGCTCGAGCTCAAGCTCATCGCCGACGTCGGACTGGTCGGCCAGCCTAACG
Organism: Gemmatimonadaceae bacterium; assembly: GCA_025936015.1. Taxonomy (GTDB): domain Bacteria; phylum Gemmatimonadota; class Gemmatimonadetes; order Gemmatimonadales; family Gemmatimonadaceae; genus JABFXC01. The sequence goes on along the minus strand of JAICUE010000215.1, from coordinate 2,619 downwards.
CTGGGAAGTCGACGCTGCTCTCCGTCATCTCGGCGGCGCGCCCGAAAATCGCCGATTATCCGTTCACCACCCTCGCGCCGAACCTCGGCGTCGTCCAGCTGAGCGACAGCCGCACCTTCGTCGTCGCCGACATTCCGGGGATCATCGAAGGCGCGCACGAGGGCAAGGGACTAGGGCTTCAGTTCCTCCGGCACATCGAGCGGACGCGCGTGCTCGCGTTCCTCATCCCGATCGACGCGATGGACTGGCAGGAGGAGTACGACGCGCTGCGCACCGAGGTCTCGTCGTACTCGAGCGAGCTCGCGGCAAAGCCGCATTGCGTCGTGTTCACGAAGCTCGACCTGCTCGGCGAGGAGTATGTGCCGGACATCGATGCGCCCGATGCATTCGGTGTCTTCTCGATCAGCGCGGCAGGACGCGAAGGGCTCGACGCTCTGTTGGCCGCGTGGTGGTCGAAGATCCTCGAGCTGAAGAAGTCGCTGGTCAGCATCGACACCGCCAGCCTGCCGTAGGTGGCCGCGGTGGCGCCGGGCGCGGCGCGGTCCGGCATCGCGCTCTCGCTGGCGCCCGGGATCGGGCGCGTCCGCTTTCGGGAACTCATCGACGAGTACGGCGAGCACCAGCGCGCGTTCGAGGCCACCGTGCCCCCCGCGCGCCGCGCCGATCTTCTCGACCAGGCGTCGCGGCTGCTCGACGACGCAGCTCGCTGCGCGGCTCGCGTCGCGGTTTACGGACTCGACGCAGCCGAGGGCGAGCGTGAAGCGCTTCCGTCACCTGGCGAGGCGCGCGGCGAAGCGCAAACGTCGTCGTCAGGCCTAACGGTGCCGTACCCGGCGCGGCTCGGCGACCTCCCCGATCCGCCGCCGGTGCTCTTCCTGCGCGGGCATCACGAATGGCTCAGCGCCGGTCCCGTCGCCGCGATCGTCGGGACCCGCGTCGCGAGCGCCTATGGCGAACGGGTGACACGCGAGCTGGCCAGCCAGCTCGCGCGCGCCGGCGCGCTCGTCCTCAGCGGGATGGCGCGAGGGATCGACGGCGCCGCCCACCGCGGAGCGTTAGGCGCCGGCGGGCGGAGCGGTGCGGTCCTCGGCACCGGGATCGACATCGCCTATCCGGCGTCGCATCGACCGCTCCACGCGGAGCTGTCCGACCGTGGAGTCGTGATCGCCGAGCAGCCGCCGGGCGAGCCCGCGACCGGCGGGTCATTTCCCGAACGGAATCGGATCATCGCCGCGCTCGCGGACCTGGTCATCGTCGTCGAAGCGGGGCGGAAGAGCGGCGCACTGATCACCGCGACAAGAGCGCTGGAGCTCGGCCGGGTCGTCGCGGCGGTGCCCGGCCAGATCGACTCCCCGCAGAGCGCCGGGTCCAACGAGCTGCTCCGGGACGGCGCGCAGTTCATCGCGTCGCCGGCGGATGCGGTTGCACTCCTCGGACTCACCGCCCCGCCGCGAGCGCCGGCGATCGAGGTCACCGGCACCGCCCGCGTGGTCTGGGACGCGCTGTCGCGCGGCGCGCTCGACCTCGACACCCTCACCAGCCAGACCGCGCTCCCGGCGCGCGAAGTGATGGCCGCGGTCACGCGGCTCGAGATGAGCGGTGCGGTCGAATGCGCGCTCACCGGCGAAGTGCGGAGGCGATAGTGCTGCCGCGGCATCTCTACGTCCACGTTCCCTTCTGCGCGCGCCGCTGCACGTATTGCGACTTCGCCATCGCCGTCAGGCGCGTCGTTCCGGTGCGCGACTACGTCGACGCGCTCGACGCCGAGCTGCGACTCCGCTTCGCGGACAACTCCGGCTGGACGCTCGACACGCTGTACCTTGGCGGCGGGACGCCGTCACGGCTCGGCGGCGAGGGAATCGCCCGGTCGATCGAGAGCATCCGCCGGCGAGCGGCGCTCGCGCCCGACGCCGAGGTCACGATCGAGGCAAACCCCGAGGACGTCTCACCAGCCGCGGCCCGGGCGTGGCACGAGGCCGGCGTCAACCGCGTATCGTTAGGCGTCCAGTCGTTCGACGACGAGACGCTGCGCTGGATGCACCGTGTCCACGACGCGGCGCGCGCCGAGCGCGCGTTAGGCGAGCTCCGCGACGCCGGGATCGCCAACGTCTCGATCGACCTGATCTTCGCGCTCCCGGACGAGGTGACGACACGGTCGTGGGAGCGCGACATCGATCGGGCGGTGTCGCTCGACCCGCCACACATCTCGCTGTACGGGCTCACCGTCGAGCCGCACACGCCGTTAGGCAAGTCGCTCGCGGTCGGCGGCATCACCGAGGCGGGGGAGGATCGCTACGAGCGCGACTTCCTCCTCGCGCACGACGTGATGACGTCGGCGGGGCTCGAGCACTACGAGGTCTCGAACTTCGGCCGCGCCGGCTTGCACTCGCGCCACAACTCGGCCTACTGGCGATCCGTGCCATACGCCGGCCTCGGGCCCGGCGCGCATGAGCTGCGCGTCGACGGGGAAAGGATGACGAGACGGTGGAACGACGAGGTCTACGTGCGCTGGGCCGAGTCGCTCGCGCACGGCCGCGACCCGATTGCGGGCGACGAAGTCCTCACCGCCGAGAACCGGATCGCCGAAGAGGTGTACCTGGGACTGCGAGACTCGGTGGG
>JAICUE010000049.1 GCA_025936015.1 Gemmatimonadaceae bacterium | reverse complement strand
GCCGAATCCTCGTCGTCGGGATGCGCGCCGATCATCAGGATGCGGGTCGTCACGCCGACACCCTGCACCTCGCGGGCGAGGGTAGTGAGGTCCTGCTTCCGCTGGGAATGAGCGACGGATGGGGCAACCGTCCCGGCGATGAGCAGCGCGGCAACGAATCTCGGAATGTGCGGCATTTCGTGGCGTCGGGAAAAATGAAAATCGTCGATCAAAGCTCCCGGGGGTCGCGCCGGGCGTCAAGCGGGAGGACGATACAGCAGAACGCGAAAGAGCGGCCTGATGATCCAGGCCGCTCTCTCGCGTGGTGCCTAACGCGTCAGCTCGGGTTGACTGGAGCGTCAGGCGCTGGCGGGTCCTCGATCGACGAGCCGCGCGCGGCTCGCGCGACGCGCAGGTCTTCCTCGAGCTTCGTGTGCTCGGCTTCGGCGGCTGTCAGCTCGCCGGCGAGCCGTGCGTAGCTGTCCGAATCGACCTCCGTACCGGCGCTCTTCGCGCGATACACCGCGTAGCCGAGTGCCTGTGCCGCCTTGTCCATGCGCTGCTTGGCGCGGAAGGCCTCGAGTTGAATGCGGCCCTCGTCGAGTGCGCCCTGCGCGGCGCGTCCAGCACGGTCGAGCTCTGACTTCAGCCGGTCCCAGATTGGCATGGTGTCCTCGGAGTCTGTGGTCGCGGACGGCCGCCCGCTCATGGTCGCTACGCCGTCGAAGCTGGTGCTGTTTCAGCCTTCTCGATGAAAGTCTACCGGGCGGAAACGAGTGCGGCCACGGGGATTAGCCGTGGCCGCACGCTGCTGCGAGTCGGGTGATCCGGGTTACGCGACCGCGGTCTCCTTCGGATAGACGCTGACCTTCTGCCGCGTCTTGCTCTTCGGCTCGAACTTCACGACGCCGTCGATGAGCGAATAGATCGTGTAGTCAGTGCCGAGGCCGACGTTCGTTCCGGGGTGCCACTTCGTGCCGCACTGCCGGATGATGATCGTGCCCGCGGTGACCTTCTCGCCGCCGAACCGCTTCACGCCGCGGTACTTCGGATTCGAGTCGCGACCGTTGCGCGAGGAGCCTACACCCTTTTTATGAGCCATTGTACCCTCCTCGGTCAGCCGAGGGAGATGTCGTTGATGCGGACTTCGGTGAAGCCCTGCCGATGTCCCTGCTTCTTCGCGTAGTTCTTCCGGCGCTTGAACTTGAAGACGACGATCTTGTCGCCAAGACCATGCTTCACGATCGTCCCTGTCACCTTCGCGCCCTTGAGCATCGGTACGCCGGTCTTCGCTGCCTTGCCGTCGGAACCGAAGAGGACTTCGTTGAACTCGACGGAGCTGCCCGCGTCACCGACGAGCGTCGGGATGCGAAGGGTCTTGCCTGGCTCGGCGCGATACTGCTTGCCGCCGGTGCGGATGATTGCGTAGGGCATGATTCAGACTGGTAAAAGCTGTGAGCCACGTAAGATAGAGGCGTTACGGGCTGATGTCTAGGGGCGCCCCGCCGCCTTTGCCGTGGCGGCGTTGGCAATAAGCGGTAAGCGACAAGCGGTCAGCGCACGACGGGCCGCACTGCGGTGCGCGGTTCGCTGACCGCTTGCAGCTTATCGCTTACCGCCAGCCCGTATCACGCTACCGCGTACTGCTGCGTGACATCCCGCCCGGCGGACTTCACCACGAGCTTGAACTCGTCCGGCCGGAGCAGCGGGTCATCGCGGACGTCGAGCTTGAAGGGGATGCCCTTCTCGAGCTTCTTGACGAAGTCGCGCTCTTCCTGGAGGAGGTACATCGCGACCTCGGGATGGAGCCGCACTACCAGGTTGTCCTTCTTCCCCTCGACGGCGATCCGCTTCACCGATCGCTCGACGCGCCTGACGATCGTTTCCGGAGTGAACACACGACCGGTGCCGTGGCAGGTCGGGCACGCCTCGGTCATGCTCTGGAGATGGCTCTGCCTGACGCGCTGGCGCGTCATCTCGATCAGTCCGAGGTCGCTGACCGCGAATGCCTTCGTGCGGGCACGATCGCGGCCAAGGTGGGTACGCAGCTCCTGGAGCACCTTGTCCCGGTTCGACTTCGTCTCCATGTCGATGAAGTCGCAGACGATGATCCCGCCGACGTCGCGCAGGCGGAGCTGCCGCGCGACTTCGCGAGCGGCCTCGGTGTTCGTCTTGAAGATCGTCTTCTCGGCGTCCTTCTTCCCGGTGTAGCGCCCGGAGTTCACGTCGATCGAAACCAGCGCCTCGGTCGGCTCGATGATCAGGTAGCCGCCGGACGGCAGGTCACACCGCCGCTTGAACAGGTCGCGGATCTCCGTCTCGATCTCGAACTTGTCGAAGATCGGGATCGGCTCGTCGTAGAGCTTCACCCGGTCGAGCAGCTCGGGGCCGACACCCTTCAGGTACTCGGTGATCTCGTTGAAGAGCTGCTTTGAGTCCACCGTCAGCGAGTCGACCTTGGTGCTGAACAAATCGCGAATGATCCCGCGGGTCAGGCTCGTCTCGCGGTGGAGCAGGATCGGGGCGCGGGTGAAGTTCGTCTTCTTCTTGATCCGCTTCCACTGGCTGATCAGCGTATTGAGCTCGCGCTGAAACGTCTCCTGGGTGACGTCCTCGCTCACCGTGCGGACGATCACACCGCCGCTCTTGTCGGGAAGGATCGACTGCACCTGTTCGCGGAGGCGCTTCCGCTCGTCGCGCTCGCCGATCTTGCGGCTTACGCCGACGCGTGAGGCGAAGGGCATGTAGACGAGGAACCGTCCCGCCATCGAGACCTGCGCGGTGACGCGCGGGCCTTTCGTGGAAATGGGTTCCTTCGAGACCTGGACAATGATGTCCTGGCCGCGCTTCAGCATCTCCTGGATCGGCTTCTCCTCACGATCCGACGCTCCGTTGCGCCCGTTGCCGCGGCGCTTCTGCGGTTGCGGCGCATCCTCGGCGTCCTCGTCGTCCTCGCTCTCGTCGTCATCGTCAGGCGCTTCGGCCTCGGGGTAGACGAGGTCGGACGCGTGAAGAAAGGCAGCCTTGTCGGTGCCGATGTCGACGAACGCGGCCTGGAGGCCGGGAAGGACCGCTTCAACGCGGCCGAGGTAGATGTCGCCGACCATGCGCCGGTTTTCCGGGCGGTCGACGAGGAGTTCAACGAGCTGGTCGTCCTCGATGATGGCGACCCGCGTCTCGCGCGGATTGCCGTTGATCAGTATTTCGCGTTTCATCTGTGCCCGTCAACGCACGCATGCCCGGCGACTCGGCGGGATGCGGGGGACGGAGGGCTGAAATGAGGTGGATGGCCGCCGAAGCCTCGAACCGTGAGGCACCGGACGTCGCGATCAGGGTCTTCGCCGGTCGGCGCGCGATCGTGTACGCCCGTGCCGTCCGGCGCACGCGCGGAAGCGCGAGCGTCGGGATAAGGACGGTGGACGTACGATCAGATGGTGACAGGATCACCGGACGCGCCGTGGAGAAGTCGCGCACGCGCCGCGCCGATGGTGCTTCAGCGGGTCGTGTCGCGGAAAAGCCTGTGCGGCGAACCGAGTCGCGGAGCGCTGCACAGGCGGAGAAATCGAAGTGCGGAGGTACTGCTTCATCTGCTGCATTACTAACGATCACTGGCTGTTTGCGCAACGTGGACAACGACTTACCCTTGCCGGACATCGATCCGCGCAACGGGTGCGCGCGCGCTCACGCGCCGTGTCGCGTCTTCATCCAGAGTCGAATCCCGAGGTAGACCATCGCGCCGGCGTAGCCTAACGCTGCCTTCCACTCGCCGTGCTTCATGTACAGATCCATGCTGAACCCGACGCCCTCGGCCGGCATCCCGGAGCCGCGCCACGGGAAGATGCGCGGAAAGAATGCCGGGACGTTGTTCTGGTACTTCGGGTAGTCGTGCGGAAAGCGGCCTTTGATGTTCGCCTTCTCGCGCGCCATCGTCGGCGCGTAGATCACGAGGAAGAAGATCCCGACCAGAAACACGAGCGCCCAGTGCGCGGCAATGGCGAAGCCGACGGAGATCAGGAAGCTGCCGAAGTAGAGCGGGTTCCGCGTGTGGGCATACGGGCCGGTGGTCGCCAGCCGGTCGTTCTTCATGATGTGACCCGAGGCCCAGCCCCGGATGAGAACCCCGATCAGCGCGACGATGCCGCCGATCAGCAGCGACTGCCAGGTGAAGGTACGCGCGAGCGGAGCGAAGACGAGGTACAGCGCGGCGAGGATGAAGCCGAGCGGAAGGCGCAGCTTCTTGGCGAGTTCGGACGCGGTCAATCCGCGAGCTCCTTCAGAATGTGGCGTGCGATGACGAGGCGCTGGATCTCCGACGTCCCCTCGCCGATCTCGCAGATTTTCGCGTCGCGCATCATGCGCTCCACGGGGTAGTCCTTCGTGTAGCCATAGCCGCCGTGCACCTGGATCGCCTTGATCGTATTGCGCATCGCGAGCTCGGAGCAGAACAACTTCGCCTGGGCGGCCTGCTTCGCGAATGGCTTGCCGTGCATCGCCAGCCACGCCGCATGAAAGGTGAGGTGCTTCCCCGCCTCGATCTCGGTCGCCATGTCGGCGAGCTGGAAGCTGATCCCCTGAAAGTCCGCGATCCGCTGGCCGAATTGCTTGCGTTGCGCGGCGTACTTGACCGCCTCCTCATACGCTCCCTCGGCGATGCCTAACGACAGCGCGGCGATGCCGACGCGTCCGGAGTCGAGCGTCCGCATGAAGTTCGCGAACCCCTTCCCCTCTTCGCCGAGCAGGTTCTCCGCCGGGACTTCGACATCCTCGAAGACGAGCTCGCGCGTATCGGAGGCGCGCCACCCGAGCTTGTCCTCCTTCTTGCCCGAACGAAATCCCTTCATCGGCACGAGCGACGCGTCATGGCCGACGCCGACTGCCCTGGTCTTTTCCAGGTCGGTCGTCTCCTTGGTGAGGATGAAGGAGCTGATCCCCTTCGTCCCCTTCGACGGGTCCGTTACCGCGGTAACGACGAAGATCTCGCCGACGCCGCCGTGCGTGATGAAGATCTTGCTGCCATTCAGGAGGTAATGGCCACCCTTCCGGACGGCGGTCGTCTTGGTGCCGCCGGCGTCGCTGCCCGCGCTCGCCTCGGTGAGCCCGAATCCGCCGAGGACCGAGCCGCTCGCGAGGAGCGGGACGTACCGCTTCTTCTGCTGCACGGTGCCGAAGTTGACGATCGGCGACGTGCCTAACGTCGTGTGCGCCGAGATCGTGATCGCGTGCGACGCATCCACCTTCGCCATCTCGTTGATGGCGATGATGTAGCTGAGCAGGTCGAGTCCCGCCCCGCCCAGCTCCTCGGGCCATGGAACGCCAAGCAGCCCGAGCTCGCCCATCCTGCGGACGTTCTCCCACGGGAACCTGCCTTCCTCGTCGAGCGCGCGCGCGACCGGGGCAACTTCGGATCGCGCGAAATCGCGGACCATGTCGCGCACGGCAAGGTGCTGCTCGGAAAAATACAGCGAGTCGTCCATTCCTCAGGCGGCTTCGGTTTCTTCGTCACGAAGCACTGCGAGGAATCGCTCGCCGTACTTCTCCAGTTTCATCGGTCCAACCCCTCGAACGTCGGCCATCGCGTTGGCCGACCGCGGCCGCCTGACGGCCAGCTCGGCGAGCGTGCGATCAGGAAACACGACGAACGCCGGTACTTTGTCCTCACGGGCAATCGAGGTTCGCAGCGCCTTCAGGCGGCTGAGCATCGCTTCCGCTGCCGCGTCGAGCTGCGGTGCGTCGGCGATGCCGCCGTCCTCGAATCGCACAAGGACATCGTCAGTACCGACGACCCGCCCGCTCCCGCGACGTCCATTCGCCGGTGCGGGCTCGCTCCGTCGTCGCGTTTTCGTTCGCGCGGCGGCGGACGCATCGGAGGCCGGCACATGCGTCCCCATGCAATTGTCGCACGCGCCGCAACTCGGCCGCGCCGCCGGGTCGCCAAAATATCGAAGGACGAATCCGCGACGGCAACCGCGCGTGTAGGCGTATTGCTGTACCGCGTCGAGCTTCGCCAGGTCGCCGCGCCGCCGGCGGTCGAGCGTTTCCCAGTCGATCGCGATCGATGAGAGGGGCGCGCCGGGGCGGGCGAGGCGCGCACCGCCCCCGTCGCGCTCGAAGGTGAGGAACTGCCGTCGTTGCAGCGACTCGAGCAGTGGAGTCGTGCTCTGCGCCCCGCCGAGGCCGGGCGGGAGTGTCTCGAGATCGATGGTTGCGCCGCTGTAGACGCGATCCCCACCGCCGGACTTCCAGAGCGCGCGCAGCAGCGCGAGCTCCATTGCCTGCTCCGGTCCGAGCTAGCGCTTGATGCGATCCGCCGTCGCGAGGAGGCGCAGGTGCACGCGGCTCTGCGACTCACTCTCGCGCAGGACCGCGCCGGCGGCGACGAGGATGCGCAGCACCGATTCGACCTCACGCGGCGAGGTCTTGCCCGCGGCGCGGAGCGCGAGCCGTTCGGGATCGAGGTCCTCGAGCTTCCCGTTCGCGTCGGCGTCGCGCGAGATCGCGTTATAGACGCGCTCGACGACGGCTCGCTCGGGGTAGGCGCCCTTGATGAAGAACTCGTGGGTGAAGCGATCGGGGAAGCTGTGCAGCAGCACGCAATCGGAGGGCAATCCATCGCGCCCGGCACGACCGGCTTCCTGATAGTACGCCTCGAGCGTCCCCGGCATCGCGTGATGGATGACCAGCCGAACGTTAGGCTTGTCGATCCCCATGCCGAAGGCGTTGGTCGCGACGATCGCGCGAACGTCCTCGCGCATGAACGCTTCCTGCACGTCCTTGCGGTGCCGGTCGTCGAGCCCGGCGTGGTACGCCACCGATGGGATGCGCGCTTTCTCGAGGACGCGAGCGACGCGTTCGACAGCGCGTCGCGTCGAAGCGTAGACCACAGCGAGACCTTCCGCCTCGCGAACCGCGCGCACGAGCGCCGCGTCCTTCTCGTCATCACTGCGCGTCGGGATGACATGATAGCGCAGGTTGACGCGATCGAAGCCGGTGATGACCGTTTCGGGCTCGCGAAGCCGGAGCTGGCGAGCGATGTCCTTGCGGACCTCGGGGGTCGCGGTCGCGGTCAACGCGACGACGGGCGGGTTGCCTAACCGTTCGCGGACCTGCGCCATCCGCAGGTAGCTCGGGCGGAAATCATGGCCCCATTCGCTGATGCAGTGCGCCTCGTCCAGCGCCAGGAGCGAGACGCCCATCTTCGCAATGCGCTCGGCGGTGTTGGCGAAGTCGAACCGCTCGGGGGCGACGTACAGCAGCTTGATCTTACCGCGTGCAGCGCGCGCGAGGCGATCCGATACCTCCCCGCTCGAGAGCGTGCTGTTGACGAACGCCGCCGGCAGCCCGCGCGCCGTGAGCGCGTCGACCTGGTCCTTCATCAGCGAGATGAGCGGGGAGACCACGACGGTCAGCCCTGGAAGGAGCAGCGCGGGAATCTGATAGCAGATCGACTTCCCGCCCCCGGTGGGGAGAATGACCAGAGTATCACGCCCGTCGAGCACCGCGCCCACGGCGCGCGCCTGCCCCGGCCGAAAATCGGGGTAACCGAAGTGCGTCTGGAGAGCGGCGCGCGCGTCCTCGATAGTCGGGCGAGTGCTCATCTTCCGACCTTCGCGTTCCCGCGCCACGCGAGCGACATCGAATCGTTCCGTCGCGTGACGCTACACCGCACGCGCGAAGTGCCCTCGCGTAAAGCCGGCGCCAAGCAGCTCGCGCACCGAGCCGCGCGCAGCGGCGTCACCGGCGGACAGTGCATCAAGTTGCGCGCGGTAGCGCGTGACGATCTCCGCAACCGGATCGCCAGCGATGTTGAACACGAGTTGAAAGCCGCGAATCCCGCCCGCCCAGAGCCGCGGCAGGTACTCACTGCCGTCCACCGGACGCGAATGCAACAGCCGGTTACGGCACGCCGAATCTGTGGCTACCGGGAAGGTGTAGCCGGTCGGATCAGTCAGCAGCACGTTGGTGTGCTTCTGGACGCAGAGATCGCGGCAGGTCGTCGGCTCACGATCGAACGCGGCGGAGAGCACGCAGTGCTCGATGGTCATCCCCTCGGGGCGGCCGTAGAGGAAGACGTCGAAGCCCGCGCCAGCCCACGGCTCCGCCGTGGCGTGCATCTCGTCGGCGGTGAGTTCGACCGACAGCGTGATCCGCTTCGCGCCTAACGCGAAGAGCTCGGCGGCGGTGTGCTGGTTGAAGCAGTTCACCGCGTAGTCGGCGATGACGTCCCGGCCCGCGCGTCCGAGCTCGGCAACAAGTCCGAGATGTCCCGAGAGCAGCGGGATCCCGAGGTCGAGCCATTTCTGCAGCTGCGGCCGTTCCTCCGGGCGAACGATGCTCGGCGTCCGGAGACGGAACCCGATGCCGCGGGCCGCGAGCTCGTCGCGCAGCGCAGTGATCCGGGCGCGGGGCGGCGCGGGGTGGCGGAGGAACGGGTCGAAGACGATCTCCGTCGCGCCACCGTCGGCGGCAGCGCGGGCATCGTCGAGCGTGAACACCGATGCCCGCAGCGCGAACCCGGCCGCCGTCGGTGCTTCGACCGGGCGGGCCGTGTCGATGGTCGCGAGCGCGGCGTCGATGGTCGCGTCGCGCTCCGCTGCGGCCGCTTCCCGAGCCCAGTCGCGACGCGTCATCAGCTCGGCGACCGCATCCTGGCGCAGCCGGTTCAATGCGCTGATCGGCAGGAACAGTCCGCTGCCTAACGCTGCGTCGTCGAGCGCGCCGAGGACGAATGGGGTGTCGCCGAGCCGGCCGAGCTGCTCGCGCAGTGCGTCCTTCGCGAGCGCGCGCGCTGTTGCGGGGGCGAGGGTCGGCTCGGAGTGGACGGTTACGGACTCGCCGTCGGCGGTGAACACCGCCTTGAGCGGCGCGCCGGCTGCGCCGAAGACACGGACGTCGAGGCGCGTCTTCCGACGGCGGATCGCGACGTCGAGTGCGGCGTAGCTCGCCCGCGCGCGCTCGAGCAGTGCGGCTTCGCTCGAGCGAACCACTCGCCAGCCCGCCGGGATGCGAACGCGCGTGGCGATCGCCTGACGATTAATGCCGTTAGCGGACGAAATCGTCCGGGCCTCGCTCACCTGGAAGCCGGTCGTCTCACCCGACGTACCCTCGGGCGGCTCGAAGCCAAGTCCATCACGAACGAGCACCGGATCGCGCACCTCGATGATCAGCTCGCCGCGCTCGAAGCCGATCACTGTGCCGAGCTCGCGCCCGCGATTGTCGGGCTGGTTGCGCGTGATGTAGCTGCGTCCGGCGCGACCACCGTACATTCCGCCGGTGAAGCCGCGCGAAAAGATCTGAACGAGCGGCGCGACTTCCTCCCCCGGCGCGGGGAGCGGCTCACCGCGCTCGACGGCGCCGAGGAACTGCTTGTACTCGCGCGTGACCGTTGCGACGTACTCCGGCTTCTTCTTGCGTCCTTCGATCTTGAGGCAGGCTACGCCAGCGTCGGCGATTCCCGCAAGATGCTCGTACGCGGCGAGGTCCTTGGCCGAAATGAGGTAGCCGCGATCGAGCTCCGCACCGGTCGCCGAATCGGTGAGGATGTAATCCTTCCGGCATGACTGCGCACACGAGCCGCGGTTCGCGCTCCGCTCGGAGATCATCCCGGACATGTAGCACTGCCCCGAGTACGAGATGCAGAGCGCGCCATGGACGAAGCTCTCGAGGCCGAGCTCGGGCACCGCGGCGTGAATCGCGCGAATGTCGCCGAGGGTGTTCTCGCGGGCGAGCACGACCCGCTCGACGCCTAACGTGCGCATGACTGCCGCACCGGTCGCGTCGTGGACCGTCATCTGCGTCGAGCCGTGAATCTCCAGCTCCGGGTAGACGCGCTGGATGAGGCGGACGATGCCGATGTCCTGGACGATCGCCGCGTCGATCCCCCGATCGACCGCGCCTCCAAGAAAACGGAGGGCATCGCGCAGCTCGGACGGCTTGAACAGGATGTTGAAGGTGAGGTAGATCCGGCGCCCGCGCTCATGCGCGATCCGGCACGCCTCCTCGACCTCATCCATCGACAGCTGCGCGCCCTCATCCCGCGCATTGAAGCGCTCGGCGCCGAGATACACGGCGTCCGCCCCGTTGGCGACGGCGGCACGAACGGCTTCGAGTGAGCCGGCGGGAGCAAGGAGCTCAGGAACGCGCTTCAGCTGCATAAGTCCTGAAATTTAGCAGCTTTGCGTGTCGAATGGGACTGTTCGACTCGGGCTATTTTGGTATCGACGGCGGCGGTCGGGAGGTGCGCAGCGGAGCGGACCGCGGGCGTTGTTTCGGGCTCGCCGATACGGTGGCCGATGGCGGCTCGGGGCGTTCGCGCCTGTCGGTCCGTCAGGGATCGTACAGCTTTGGCTGGGAGGAAAAAGAGTACCAGGAGTTTGAGAGACGTCCTCGTGCCATGCCTCTACGGCCGGAGCCCAAACGACTCTGGGCAAGCGGGGGGAGATGATCTCGCCCTGCTTGCCCCAATCGGTTCGACCGGGCGAGTAGTGGCCACGAGGTTGGCGGTCCCTTCGTACTCTTTTTACTCTTGTTTCTCCCCAGAAAATGCTCTACGCGGCCAGTCAGAGCACCGAGTCGACAACGCCGCGAGCCGCAGTTCCGCGCTGTAGCGAAGACCTGGCTAAACCCGCGGGTCCGAAGGGCGGATGAAGCGTGCTACGAGCGCCAGGGCCATGATCGCCAGTCCGACCCAGAGAAAGGTCCGCTGGTCGCTGCGGGCGCCGTAAGCCCAGATGGCGAAGCCGAAGGCGGTGAACGTCAGGCGGAGCCGAAGGATTCCGCTGCGCGTCATTTGCGGTCCTTGCT
>JAICUE010000429.1 GCA_025936015.1 Gemmatimonadaceae bacterium | reverse complement strand
CAGCACCAGCGTCGACGACTTGCTGAGGATGTAGGTGAACGGGAATACGATCCACGCGAAGGCGACCAGTGGTGGCGCGAACCAGCGCGCCAGCGACTCGGGATGATTGAGCGCGGCGCCCTTCGGAACCAGCTCGCCGAACACGACGTGCAGGTAGGTGACGACGATCAGGGCAATCGTCGCTCCGATCGTCAGGCGGAGGGAGAGCTCGATCGCCAGCGGCAGGTGGGAGAGCAGCCCTTCGAACATCTCGCCGAGCGCCGCCTCCGCGACCCAGCCAAGGCCGAGGCTCGCCAGCGTCACGCCGACCTGGGTCGCCGACAGCAGGCGCGGGAGGTTGCCGAGCGCGCGCAGCGCGATCCGCGCCTTGCGGTCGCCTAACCGCGTCATCGCCTCGAGCCGGGTCCGCCGCGAACGCACGAGCGCGAACTCGGCGCCGACGAAGAAGCCGTTCATCAGGACGAGCACGACGATGATGGAAAGCCGGAAGATCACGGGCGAAAGCTACTCCTTGCGAGGGCTCCCCGGCCAGCCACCGGCGAGGGCGCGATGAAAGCGGTGCCCCCCGGGTTCGGTTCCGCGTACGGAGGAGCGCTGCTGTCAACGTGCAAACAGGCGGTGACGAATGGCACCAGCAGCGCGTCTCTGTTCGATGATCAGCTACTGCTTATGAGCGACTATCGCATCGAGAAGAGCCGGTGTCCCGTCGTCGTGACGACGCACAGTGGCGAGACGATCTCCGGTGAGATGTTCCTGCAGCCTTTCGGCCGTCACGATGGCGGGATGGAGCGTCCGCAGGACATCCTCAACGCCGCGGAGCCGTTTTTCCCGTTGGCTCTCTCCGACGAGGAGACGGTTCTTCTCGCGAAGGAGCAGGTCGTCGAAGTTTCCGTTGAATTCGATCCGCACGACGCCGTCGAGTACGAGATGCTGTCGCGACCGACGGTGATCGAAGTCCGTTTGACGAATGGCGCGACGCACGCAGGCGCGATCTTCCTGCAACTCCCCCTCGAGCGCCCCCGGCTCCTGGATTTTTTGAACCGGGAGACGCTCCGGTTCCTCACGCTGCACGGCACGGATCGCCGGCTCCTGATCAATCGTCGGGTGATCGAGCGCGTCCGGCCGCTCGACTAAACAATGGCACAACTCGATCGTTTGCTGTCGGTCATGGTGAGCAACCGCGCGAACGCCCTCGTGCTGAACGAAGGCGACGTCGCGCAGCTCGAAGTACCGGGTGGAAACCGCCCCGTGACCAAGCAGCCACTGACGTCGCAGCAGGTCGTCGCGCTTCTGCGCGAGATCGCGCCAGCGGACGCGGGCTCGAAGCTCGAGGCCGGCCAACCGGCGACCTTCCAGTACAGCTCCGACGACGGAGTCTTCGTCGCGCGCGCGACGCAGAGCGATGGTCGCTGGACCGCGTCGATCTGCGTCGACGACGACGGAGCATTTCTCCAGGCGACAGGCGGCGCTGGCGGAGCAACCGCCGTCGCGACGCCGCCCGTGGCTCGCGCCGCGGTGCCTGCAGCCGCGCCGGTGCGCCCCGCAGCGCCGACGCCGGCCGCGACCCGGCCGGTCACGACTGGCGCGCAGCCGGTGGTCGCCCGCGCAACGACGCCGGTGCCTAACGCGTTCGTCGCCGATCCGCGAGCGAAGCTGGAGCTCGACAACCTGCTCAAGCATCAGGTGTCGAAGGGCGCATCGGATCTGCACCTCCGTGTCGGTGAGCCGCCGGTGCTCCGCCTCCACGGCGAGATGCAGCGCATCGAAGGCCGCGGCCTGCTCAGCGACGATGAGCTGCGGGCGATGCTCCTCTCGATCATGCCCGAGCGGAATCGTACCGAGTTCGAGGAGCTGCATGACACCGACTACGCCTACGAGATCGACGGCGTCGCGCGTTTCCGCGCGAATGCCGCGATGGAGCGCAAGGGACCGGCCGCGGTCTTCCGCGTCATCCCCGCGCAGATGGTCACGGTCGAGCAGATGGGCGTCACCCCGGAAGTGCAGCAGCTCTGCTACCTGACCAAGGGCCTCGTACTCGTCACCGGCCCGACCGGCTCCGGCAAGTCGACGACGCTCTGCTCGCTCATCGACCTGATCAATCGCTCCCGTACCGATCACGTCATAACGATCGAGGACCCGATCGAGTTCGTACATCCGAACAAGAACTGCATCATCACGCAGCGTCAGGTCGGCGTGCACACGAAGAGCTTCAAGAGCGCGCTCCGGGCGGCGCTCCGCGAAGATCCCGACATCATCCTCGTCGGTGAGCTCCGCGACCTCGAGACCGTCGCCATCGCGATCGAAACTGCCGAGACGGGTCACCTCGTCTTCGGCACGCTGCACACGACGACCGCGGCCGGCACCGTCGACCGCATCATCGACCAGTTCCCGGCCGATCGCCAGGAACAGATCCGCGTCATGCTCGCCGAGTCGCTCAAGGGCGTCATCTCGCAGACGTTGTGCAAGAAGATCGGCGGCGGCCGCGTCGCGGCGCGGGAGATCCTGCTCACGAACCCGGCGATCTCGAACCTGATCCGCGAGTCGAAGGTCTTCCAGATCAACTCCGTGCTGCAGACCTCGCGGAAGCTCGGGATGGTGACGCTCAACGACGCGCTGATCGACCTGGTGGATGGGAACCTCGTCGAGCCGAAGGAAGCCTACACGAAGGCGATCGACAAGCCGAACTTCGCGACGATGCTCCGCAATCGGAACCACGACGTGAGCTTCCTCGACATCGGCGGCGCCGAAGCCGGCGAGGCGAAGCCCGCCGCGCCGGGACGACCGGCCACCGGCGCATCGCCGGCGGTGAAGCCGACCCCGAAGCCGGCCGCGAAGCGTTAGGCGACACGCGATCCGCTGGCGATGCCGCCATCGTCGGCGGTGGCGATCAGCGATAAGCGGT
>JAICUE010000539.1 GCA_025936015.1 Gemmatimonadaceae bacterium | reverse complement strand
CCCGTCATCGTCAGCATCGTCTCGACGCGCTTCTGCACGCCGGCGAGCTTCAAGGCGCCGCCCGCCGCGCTGGCCTGACGATAGAGATCCATCAGGCAGCCGATCGTCGCGCTGTCGACGTAGCCGACCGATGAAAGGTCGATGACGACGCGGCGCTCGCCGGACGAGATGAGCTTCTGCACCGCCGATGAGAATTCCGACAGCAGCGGGTACATGAGACGCGACTCGCCGACGCGTACGACCGCGATGCCATTCGCCCGTTCGGTGGTGATGTTCATTCGATGACTCCGCTGCGCCGCGATCCGCCGCGTTTCCGCGGGCGGACGGGCTGTTTCTCCTGCAGCCGCCGCAGCTGATGCGCGAGCTCGATGCGGCCGCGATTGATCCGTGACTTCACTGTCCCCTCGGGTAACTGCAGTCGATCCGCGATTTCCTGATACGAGAGCTCCCGCAGATCCCGCAGCACGACGGCCGTGCGCAGCGTCGACGGCAGCGTTTCCAGCGCGACGCGCAGCTGTGCGCGCAGGTCCTGGTGTTCCGCCACCGCGTAGGGTCCGCGCTCGGCGGATGCGGGCTGCAGGTCGGACATGTCGACATCGCGCGCGACCGTCTGCCGCTCCTTCCGCACGCTGCGGTAGTGATCGATGCAGAGGTTGCGGCTGATGCTGACGATCCACGTCTGAAAATTCGCGCGGCGATCGAACGTGTTCAGCGCCTTGAAGATCTTGAGGAAGATGTCCTGCGTGAGATCTTCCGCTTCGTCATGCTTGCCGACGAATTTGTAGGCGACGTTGAACACCTTGCGCCAGTTCTGGCGCACGATTGTCTCCCACGCCGCCTGATTGCCAGCCAGACACTGTTCGATGAGCGTGTCGGGCGTGGCGGGCTGCGGCGCTGCCGCGGAATCAGCAGACATGCGTCGTGATCTGCTATCTTACACTCTTTTGTTCACCACACCTGAGACCGGTTTCTACCGTCAGGGCGCGTCGCTCGTCTGCGACGGCGTCCCGCTGGCGCCGATCGCCGAGGCGCACGGCACTCCGCTGTACGTCTACAGCGCCGCGACGATCACCTCGCGCTATCGCGCGATCGATGAGGCGTTCGCGGGCTACCCGCACAGCATCCACTACGCGCTGAAAGCGAACTCGACGCTCGCGATTGCGCGGCTGCTGCGCGGCCTGGGCAGCAGCGCCGACGCGAACTCCGGCGGCGAGATTGACGTCGCGCTGCGCGCCGGGTTCACCCCGGCGCAGATCGTCTTCACCGGTGTGGGCAAGACGCCGGCTGAATTGACGCACGCGATCGCGCTCGGGATCAAGGCCATCAACGTCGAATCGGCAGGCGAGATCGACCGCATCGAAGCGATCGCGTCGGCGCGCGGTGCGCGGGTCGCGATCGCGCTGCGGATCAATCCCGACATCGACGCACGCACGCATTCGCACATTTCCACCGGCCTCAAGACGAACAAGTTCGGCATCCGGTTCGAACGCGTCAAGGCCATAGCGCGCGGCGCGCGGGACCGCGCGTCGGTACGGGTGCTCGGCCTGCACATCCACATCGGATCGCAGATTACCGATCTCGGTCCGCTCACCGAGGCGGCGCGCGCGCTCGTCCAGCTCGCGCGGGAACTGCGGGACGAAGGCACCCCGATCGAACATCTCGATCTCGGCGGCGGGCTCGGGGTGTCCTACGATGGCTCGCCGGTTCCGTCCGCTCGAGACTACGCCGCCGCGCTGCTGCCGGTTGTCCGGAATTCAGGGCTGGCGATCGTGCTCGAACCGGGCCGTCAGATCATGGCCCCGGCT
>JAICUE010000219.1 GCA_025936015.1 Gemmatimonadaceae bacterium | reverse complement strand
CAGTCGCGCCGCGTTCGGAGCGTTCATCCGCGCCGCGCGCGAGCTCAGGGATTCAGGCACCCGCAACTTTGCAAACGAAGCCGTTTCGTACGCCGCGTTGAGCGCATTCATGGCCCCCGCTCGCTGATTACTTCATCCCGCAGGTTGGCTCCGGCGAACCGATGCGCGATGAGACTGTCACTCATCTCTCGTCTCTCTATCGGAGCCTCACTCGTCTCTCATCGCCGTGTCATGGCCCATCGGGCGGCGCGATTTACCAGATGTGCGGCCGCAATGAATCCGGCCTGACCATCGGATCGCCGGGCTGACAGCCCCACGCCGCACGAAACTCCGGCATGTTGCTCAACGGTCCGTTCACCCGCCAGATCGCGGGCGAGTGCTCGTTCGAGCCGACCTGCCAGCGCAGGCTCTCCGGTCGCGACACTTCGCGCCACACCTGCGCCCAGCCGAGGAAGAACCGCTGTTCCGGGGTAAAGCCGTCGATCAGCGGGTGCGGGCCGGGACCGATCGCCCGCTCCATCGCCGCGTAGGCCACCGTCAGCCCGCCGAAGTCGCCGATGTTCTCGCCAAGCGTCAGGCGGCCGTTGACGTGCGTCGCCGTGTCGAGCACCGTGTAGCCGTTGAACTGGTCGACGATCTTGTTCGCCTCGATGTTGTACTTCCGCGCGTCTTCCGCCGTCCACCAGTCGCGAAGATTTCCCGCCTTGTCGTACTGCCGTCCCTGGTCGTCGAAGGCGTGCGACATCTCGTGCCCGATCACCGCTCCCATCGCCCCGTAGTTCACCGCGTCGTCAGCGTTAGGGTCGAAGAACGGGGGCTGGAGGATGCCGGCCGGGAAGACGATCTCGTTCAGCAGCGGATTCTCGTACGCGTTCACCGTCGGCGGCGTCATCCCCCACTCGGTGCGGTCGGTCGGCTTGCCGATCTTTCGCAGGTCGCGCTGCAGCGCCCAATGCGTGGCCGCCTGCTGGTTCGCATAGTAGTTCCCCGACGTCAGCGTCAGCGTCGAGTAGTCGCGCCACTTGTCCGGATAGCCGATCTTCCGCGTGAAGGCGTCGAGCTTCACCAGCGCCTCGTTCTTGGTCGCGGGGCTCATCCAGTCGAGCTGCTCGATCCGCGCGCGAAGCGCCTTCACGAGGTTGTCGACGATGGCGACCGCGCGCGCCTTCGCCTCCGGTGTGAACGTGCGCTTCACGTACTCCTGTCCAAGCAGCTCGCCGAGCTGGTGATCCGTCTCGTTCGCGCACCGCTTCCATCGCGGCTGCATCTCCGTCGCACCGGTGAACATCCGCTCGAAGGCGAAGTTCTCCTTCACGAACGGCGTGCTCAGTGTCCGCGCCGTGGCATGGACGACACGCCAGCGGAGATAGGTCTTCCAGTCGTCGAGCGGCGCCGTCGCCAGCAGTGAGTCGATCCCCTTGAAGAACTCCGGCTGTCCGACGTCGATTTTCGCCACCGACGGCGCGCCTAACGTTGCGTAGAAGCTCCCCCACGAGATGTGCGGCGTCAGCGAATCCGCCTGCGCAACCGTCATCCGGTGATAGTTCGCCACCGGATCGCGGAGCTCGACTGGCGTCTTCGAGATGTCCGCCAGCTTGGTCTCGAACGCGAGCACCGTCTGCGCCTCGGCGGCGCTCTTCGCCGGTGAATCGCCGAGCAGCGTGAACATCCGCGTCATGTGCGCGACGAAGTTGTCGCGAATCGCCCGCGACGCGCTGTCCGTCCTGGTGTAGTACTCCTTGTTCGGCAGCGTGAGTCCGCCCTGGTACAATCCGGCGATCGTGTTCGCTGCGTCACGCGAGTCCTGCGTCGGGCCGTCGCCCCACGGCGCGGCGCCGACGCTCCGCTCGAGCGTCGCCAGCGCCTTCGTCAGCCCCTTGCGACTCTTGATCGCCGCGACCGTCGCGAGATCGAGGCGGACTGGCGCCGCCGCCTTCGCGTTGATTGCCGCGGTGTCCATGCAGCTCGCGTAGTACGCACCGACCTTCCACGTCGGCGACTGCGGTGTCAGCTTCCGCGCCTTGACCGCCGCCGCCGACGAATCGAGGATCGCGTGCAGCACCGCCTGGTTCCTGTCGGCGAGCTCGCGGAAGCCGCTGAATGATCCATAGGACGCCGGGATAGTCGTCCGTCGTATCCAGCCGCCGTTCGCGAAGCGATAGAAGTCGGAGCACGCCGAGCAGGTCGTGTCCATGTTCGCCCGGTCGATTGGTTCGGTTTGCGCAGGACCCTGCGCACGCAGCGGACTGGCGAACAGCGCCGCGGCGATGAATCCGGCAACGCCGAGAGCGGCGCGTTGAACGACGACGGCGTGACGAAGCCTGCTGAACGAGCGCTCGACCAGCATCGATTGACTCCTGACGGAAAGTGTCTTGCCCACCCGGCCCAGTCTCCATGATGTTGGTGCACTCGTGGTGTGTCCAGTACTGGGCGCCGCGCCCCTGCCGCGAGCCACGAGCCTGGACGACACCCGCTGTGGTTCAGCCGGGATCACCTGTTGCCGGAGGCTCGTGATTATGCGAACGGTCGTCCACGGTCACGACGAGCCAGGTCACCGTTAGGCGATGCGCCGGCCCTCCAGCACCGGGCAGCGCGGCGCGGCGCGCGGCGGCGAGAAAGAAGCAGCGCCCGCAGTTGATGATCGCGAAAAGCGGCGCGGCAACTGGCACCGGTACCGCGCCGCGGCATAGCTTGGAAGGCGCCGCGCCGCTGACCGCAGCGGTTCCACCTCGAGCAGTTCGACGATCGGATGTCCCACGCACCGCTGAGAATTCTGATCGCTGACGACCAGCCCGACGTGCTCGAGGCCCTTCGCCTCCTGCTCAAGGGGGAAGGCTTTGTCGTCGAAACAGTCACCTCGGCCGCGGCGCTGCTGCGCGCCGCCGAATCGGCCGAGTTCGATGCCGCGCTCATCGACCTCAATTACACCCGGGACACCACCAGCGGGCGCGAAGGTCTCACCCTGCTCGGGAAGCTGCAGGCGATCGACAGTACGCTGCCCATCGTCGTCATGACCGCGTGGGGATCGGTCGAGAGCGCGGTCGAGGCCATGCGCCTTGGCGCGCGTGACTACGTCGAGAAGCCGTGGGACAACAACCGCCTGCTCGCCACCCTCCGCACCCAGGGCGAGCTCGCACGCGCGCTGCGCGCTACCAGCCGGCTCGCCGCGGACAACGAGCGGCTGCGCGGCACCGGCGCGAGACCGGTGCTGGTCGCCGAGTCGCGACCGATGTTGACGGTTCTGTCGCAGCTCGAGCGAATCGCGCCGAGCGATGCAAACGTCCTCATCACCGGCGAGCATGGCACCGGCAAGGACGTGATCGCACGCTGGATCCACGCCGCATCCCGCCGCGCCAATCGCCCGCTCGTCACCGTCAACGCCGGCGGTGTCGCCGAGACATTGTTCGAGAGTGAGCTGTTCGGGCACGTGAAGGGAGCGTTCACTGATGCCCGCACCGATCGCGTCGGCTCCTTCGAGCTCGCTGATGGTGGGACGCTCTTCCTCGACGAGATCGCCACCGTCGCCCCGAAGCAACAGGCTAAGCTGCTGCGCGTCCTCGAGAGCGGCGACCTGCAGCGGGTCGGATCGTCCCGAGTCAGGCACGTCGACGTGCGCGTCATCTCCGCCACCAACGCCGATCTTGCCGTCGAAGTCGCCGAAGGGCGCTTTCGCGAGGATCTCCTCTACCGGTTGAACACCGTCGAGATCCGCATTCCTCCGCTTCGCGAGAGGCGCGACGACATTGCGCCACTTGCGGCGCACTTTCTCCGCGAGCAGGCCTCGCGCTATCACAAGCCGGCGGCGGAGCTGACGCCGGGAGCGATGCGCGCATTGCTCGATCACTCCTGGCCGGGCAACGTGCGCGAGCTTCGCCACGCCGTCGAGCGCGCGGTGCTGATGGCCGAAGGTGCGACGGTGACCGAGCGCGATCTCGGGCTGCAGCCGCCCCGCGCCGACGCCGCGACATCGCTCGATGACCTGACGCTGGAAGAGGCCGAACGCACCCTCATCCAGCGCGCGCTCAGTCGCCACGGCGGCAACGTGAGCAAGGCAGCCGAGGCGCTCGGCGTCAGCCGCAGCGCGCTGTATCGGCGATTGCAGCAGTTCGATCTGTGACCGAAGCCGGGGTGCGCCCCCGCACCGTTAGGCGCCGGATCTCGCACGACATCCGGATCCTCGCCATTGCGCTCGCTGGCGGGGTCCCGGCTGTCGTGCTCACCCTGCTGCTGCTGCATGCCGGCGACTATTCGCCGCTTGCCCGCTGGACCGCCGGCGTGTTCGTGATCGGCGTCTGGTTCGTCGCCGCACTGGCGGTTCGCACACGCGTCGTCCGCCCATTGCAGACGCTCGCCAACCTGCTCGCCGCGCTGCGGGCCGGCGACTATTCGATCCACGCACGCGGCGCTGACCTCGATGATGCCCTCGGCCTCGCCTTCGCCGAGGTCAATGCGCTGCGCGAACCGTTGCGCGCGCAGCGTCTCGGGGCGCTCGAGGCGGTAGCGCTCCTTCAGCGCGTGATGGCCGAGATCGACGTCGCCGTCTTCGCCGCCGATGAAGCCGGGACCCTTCGCCTCGTCAACCGCGCCGCCGAGCGACTCATCGGACAGCCCGCATCACAGCTTGTCGGGCAGAGCGCCGAGTCGGTCGGCCTGGGCGAATGCCTCGTCGGCGAACCACGTCGCGTGCTCGACGTGAAGTTCCCCGCCGACGAGGGTCGATGGGAGCTGCGACGCAGCAGCTTCCGGCAGGGTGGGGTGCCGATGCAGCTCCTCGTCCTCACCGATCTGCGCCGTGCCCTTCGTGAGGAGGAGCGTCAGGCATGGCAGCGGCTCGTCCGCGTGTTGAGCCATGAGATCAACAACTCGCTCGCGCCCATTCAGTCGATTGCCGGCAGCCTGCGCAAGCTGCTGACTCGCTCGCCGCGGCCGGCTGATGCCGACGCTGACCTCGAGCGCGGGCTCGATGTGATCGGCGGCCGCGCCGAGAGCCTTGGACGTTTCATGCGAAGCTACGCGCGCATGGCGCGCCTCCCCGCGCCCGTGCTCGCGCCGGTGAACGTCGGCGCCCTCGTCGATCGTGTCGTCGGTCTCGAGAAGCGCGTGTCCGTGCGTGTCAGCCCCGGACCCGCGGTCGTCCTGCCGGCCGACGGTGACCAGCTCGAGCAGCTGCTCATCAACATCGTCAGCAATGCGGTCGATGCCGCCGCCGAGACCCACGGCGGGGTCGAGGTCCGCTGGGAGACCCGCAACGGCGACTGCATCCTTCGCGTCGTCGACGACGGTCCGGGACTCCCGGCGACCGCGAACCTG
>JAICUE010000369.1 GCA_025936015.1 Gemmatimonadaceae bacterium | reverse complement strand
GGCAGCACGAGGATCGGGATCGCCAGCTTGGCGAGCACCGTCTCGAGGTCGGAGACGGGCAGCGACTTCCAGAGGAGGACGCTGCGATCGCGCCGCTCGGCGTAGAGTGCGTCCACGCAGTAGATGACGGCGATGATCAAGCCGATCCCCATCATGACGCCGGCGACGATGTCGTACGGCTCGACCAGCCCGCGGTGAAGGTGCGCGGCGTCGAGCGTGCGGAGCGCGGCGATCGTTCCGGGGAGACGGAATGCGTAGGCGATGAAGCCGATCATCAGTGCGGCGGCGACCGCGAGCGGCGCGACCGCAGCGTCCTCCTCTGGAAATCGCTGCCCGTCTCCGACCTCGAGACGGTGCTCGCCAAGCTGGCGATCCCGATCCTCGTGCTGCCGCTGATCTGCTGGGCCCTGACGGTCGCGCTGCAGCTGCTGATGCTGCTGACGAGCACGGCGATCCTCGCTGCCCACGGCGACAGCGCCGCTGCGGTGTGGACTGAAGCACGCCTCGTGCCTAACGCGCTCGGCCTCCTCTACCACCTGGTCGCGCTGCACGGCGTCGCGTTCGCGCCGGTTTACGGGTGGCTGCTGTTCGTCTCGGCATGGGCGCCGCGCGCCCCCCTCGCCTGGGCGATCCTCCCCCCGGCGGCGATCGGCGTCATCGAACGTGTCGCGTTCGGGACGACCCATTTCGCCGAGCTCCTGATCTCGCCGATGAGCGGGCGGAGCGTCGCCCCCTCGAGCATGCCGGCGGGCGGCGGTTTGATGGCCGAGTTGATGATGCCATCGCCCGGCCAGCTCCTGATCACTCCCGCGCTCTGGATCGGGCTGGCGATCGCGACGCTGTTCGTACTCGGCGCAACGAGAGTACGAAGGGCGGCACAGCCCGCGTGAAGGAAAGCCTGGCGCGATCGCTGGACCCGCGTTGGGCACGAACGATTCCAGGAGCCACCGAGGAGAGCAGCCGGGAGGAGTACAGGAATCAAAGAGAACGGCACAAAGCATTTAACAGGAGTTCCGGAGGGCTCGGAGGGCCTATCAACATCATTGTCGCGATTCGATGTCCTCCTTCACTCCGGAACTCCTGTTAAGTGCTTTTGTTTTTGCTTTTGCTTTTGCTTTTGCTTTTGCTTTTGCAGTTGCTGTTTTGGATGTTGCTGTTCGCTGTTGCCGGTGCTGTTCGCCGTTACCGCTGTTCCCCTGCGGAGTTTCGCCGCAGGCACCTCACCATCGAGAATCATGGGCGCGGGACTCATTCCGGTCTTTCGCGCCTCCTTCACGAATCCTTGACCGAACGTTCCTCCATCGGTACTCGTAACATCAGCGGGTCGGCTCGCCAGCGGTGCCGACGTTACGCCTGATCGGAGGACACGCTCATGTTGCTGCGCCTCGCACTCACTGCGTTGCTCGTTCCGGTGCCGACGCTTTCACTTGCGCAGGGCACTGCGCCATCCTCGCCCGTGTGCGACGGGTCGGAGATTCGGCACGCCGAGCGTACGCGCAATGCTGGCAGCGCGCTGATGTTCGGCGCCGCGGCCGCGGACCTCGCGTCGCTGCTCACGATTCCGCGCACGCCTGACGGCGCGAAGGTCGCGTCGAAGCACTTCGCGGTGGTCGCCGCGACGTCGCCGCTCCTCGTCGGTGGCTTCTACCTCTCGAGGCAGGCGTCACCGGGACAATCGTTCTGGGAGCGCGTCATCGCGCGGATGAAGGTCGGCGAGACGCGGGCGGCCGACGTGCGACTCTGCCTCCATCGACCCGACGCGTCGTCAAGCAGCACGAAGAGCGAGCACTGGACCTATGTGACTGCCCGCCCGTTCACCACCAGCGGCACCTTCCGGACGGTACGCTTCACCTTCCGCGACAGCGTCCTGGCCGACATCGAGCGGACCGAGGTCAATCAGCTGGCCGAGGCGCCGCACGACACTGGCAGCCCGTTCTATCGTCGCCGCGGTTACTGCGCGCCGCCAATCCCGGTCGTGGCCGATCCTTTCCCGACACCTGCCGACACGAGCGCCGCAGCCGCCGCCGCGGCGCGTGCGCAGGCCGACGCCGACGCCGCGTCGAGGAACGCGCAGAACCAGGCGGCGTACGCGACTTGCATGGCGAGCGATACCGTCCAATGAGGAGTGTCACGCATGTTCCGCCGCCTGGCTGCCCTGCTCGTGATCGTCGCCGGATCCGGTCTCGTGGGCGGCGCGGGATCGCTCGCTGCCGGACGAACCACTGACGCCGTCGCGCCCATCGTCGGGCGCTGGGACATCACCCTCACCGCGCCTAACGGCCGCTTCCCATCCTGGCTCGAGGTCACACCGTCAGGGAACGGCTATCTCGTCGGCAGCTTCGTCGGGATCGTCGGGAGCGCGCGGCCGATCTCGCGTGTCGCCTTCGCTGACAACGTGCTCCGCTTCGCGATCCCGCCGCAGTGGGAATCAGGGACCGGCGACCTGACCGTCGAGGGCCGGCTGCAGGGCGATACGCTCGTCGGGACGATGACCTTTCCCGACGGCAGCCACATGGACTGGACGGCGAAGCGCGCGCCGTCGTTGCAACGCAGCGGCATGCCGAAGTGGGGACCGTGGCGCACGCTGTTCAATGGGCGCGACCTCACCGGCTGGCATGCGACCGGTGTGAACCAGTGGCGCGTCGCGAACGGCGTCCTCCAGAATCCGCAGTCCGGCGCCAATATCGTCAGCGACAGCACCTTCGGCGATTACCAGCTGCACATCGAGTTCCGCTTCCCGAAGGGGAGCAACAGCGGCGTGTACCAGCGCGGCCGCTACGAAGTACAGATCGTCGACAGCGTCACCGCCGATACCCCGGACGACCTCCTCGGCTCCGTCTACGGCTTCCTTCCCCCGAGCGGAGTCATGGCGAAGGGACCGAACGAGTGGCAGAGCTTCGACGTCACGCTCGTCGGGCGCATGATCACGGTGGTCGTGAACGGGAAGACGGTAATCTGCGATCGCGAAATCCCCGGGATCACCGGCGGTGCGCTCGACAGCGATGAAGGTGCACCAGGCCCGCTGCTCCTGCAGGGCGATCACGGTCCGATCGAATATCGAAACATCCGCGTCAGGCGAGCGATCGCCGGTACGAGGAGCGCGCACTGATGCCTGACGCTCCGCGCCTCGCCGGCCAGACCGCGGTGGTGACCGGCGCGAACTCGGGGATCGGCGAAGCAGTCGCGCGCGCGCTGGCCGCGAATGGTGCGGCGGTCGTCATCAACTATCACGCGCACCCCGAGGACGCGGACCGGGTGGTGCGCGATATCGTCAGGCAGGGCGGACGCGCGATCGCGGTCGCCGCGGACGTCAGCAAGGAAAAGGAAGTCGACGCCCTGTTCGCCGCCGCGGTGCGGGAGTTCCGAACGGTCGACATCCTCGTCAGCAACGCCGGCCTCCAGCAGGACGCGGCGCTGGTGGACATGACGCTCGCGCAATGGCAGCTCGTGATCGACGTCAACCTCACCGGCGGCTTCCTCTGCGCGCG
>JAICUE010000399.1 GCA_025936015.1 Gemmatimonadaceae bacterium | reverse complement strand
CTGCCGACGGAAGAATCCTCTGGCGCAAGCTGTGGTACTCGCAGGCGCAGATTGCCGGGTCGTGGACGCGCGACAGCACCGGCGGGCGTACGGGCGCCCTCTGGGACGTCGTGCTCGCCGACCGCACCGGTCGGTCGTATGGCAACCACTTCTCGCTGCTGGGCATCACGCCGGAGTTCGAGACGCGGAGCGGATTCGTTCCGCGCACCGGGATCGTTGACGGGCGCGTCGCGAACCGGTTCAGCTGGTACGGCGCGCCGGGGGCCCGGGTCGAACAACTCTCGACCTTCCTCCTCGCGAGCCCGCTCTGGCTCTACGACGAGTTTCCCCGCGCGAGCACCTTCGAAGGCTCGTACTCGCAGAACATCACGGCAAACCTGCGCGGGGGCTGGGCGCTCCGCGCCAATATCGCCAACGCATGGCAACGGTTCGAGGAGCAGGCATACTCCGGATACCGCTACCTCTCCGGCGTCGACACGCTCGCCGCCGCGAGTCCACACGGGATCTACGGCCTGTGGAATGGAACGGTCGGCGCGAGCACGCCTAACCGCGCACTCACGCTCAGCATCGACGTCGGCTACGGCGGTGCGGTGATCTTCGCCGAGGCGGCGCGCGGGCGCGCCACGACCGCGACGCTCGCCTCGTCCTGGCACCCTAACGCTTCGCTCCGCGTCGAGGCGGATGTCGTGCACCAACGGATCGTGCGCGATCGCGACGGCAGCCGCTTCTCGACCGCGACGATCCCGCGCATCAAGACGGAGTACCAGCTGACACGGGCGATCTTCATCCGCTACATCGGCCAATACGTCGCGCAGGACCGCACCGCGCTCGTCGACGCGCGCACCGGACTGCCGTTGATCGCATCGCCGTATGGCGTATCCGTGTTCGGGGAATCGTCCGCGCTCCTGACCAACGATTTCCGGAACGACCTGCTCTTCTCGTACAAGCCGACGCCGGGGACCGTCTTCTTCTTCGGCTATGGGGCGTCGCTCACCGAGCCGACCGCGTTCGCGCTTTCGCGCGATGCACTGCACCGCGTCTCGGACGGTTTCTTCCTGAAGGCGAGCTACCGGTATCGGCTCTAGCAGGTCAGCGAGAATTTATGAAGTAAGTCATGAGACCAAGCCCGCAGCTGATCGCGCCGGCCAGAAGGATCGACAGCCATGCGAGGCCGAGGGCGACGTCGTCGCCGGGACGGAGCCCCGCCTAACGCGCCGTTTCTCGTTTTTCAATCGTCAGCCCGCCGCGACCGCGCGGCTGCCGGCCCACTCGCGCAGCGCCTCGAGCTTCTCAGCCATCGTTTGCGAGAGCGGACGGGTGTCATCGATCTCGCGCACGAGCTGCGCGCTCGTGAGCGGGGCATTCGTCGCGAATGCGGTGTAGAGTCCCGAGACGATCGCCTGCTCGATCTCGGCGCCGCTGAATCCCTCCGTCGCGATCACGAGTGCCTCGAGGTCGAACGCCGACGGATCCTGCTTGCGCTTGCGGAGATGAATGTCGAAGATCGCCCGCCGAGCGTCGGGCTTCGGGAGATCCACGAAGAACACCTCGTCGAAACGCCCCTTGCGAATGAACTCCGGCGGCAGCTGCGCAACGTCGTTCGACGTCGCGACGACGAAGACGTCGCCGCGCCGATCCTGCAGCCATGAGAGAAAAGTGCCGAACACCCGGCGCGAGACGCCGCTGTCGTCATCGCCGGCGCCACTCGAGAATGCCTTCTCGAGCTCATCGATCCAGAGGATGATCGGCGCGAGGCGCTCGGCCATCTGCATCGCGCGCTTGAAGTTCTTCTCGCTGTCGCCGACGTACTTGTCGTAGAGATTTGCCGGATCGAGCTTGAGCAGCGGAAGTCCCCACTCGCGCGAGACGGCTTTCGCGCAGAGGCTTTTTCCGCAGCCCGGCACGCCGAGCAGCAACACTCCCTTCGGGAACGACAGCCCGAATTGCTGCGCACGAACCGGGTCGGCAACCATCGCGCGGCGCTTGACCAGCCATTCCTTGAGACCGGAAAGCCCCGCCACCTGGCCGAGGCCCTCCTCGGAACGATGATACTCGAGCAGCCCTTCCTGCTCGACTGCCTGACGCTTGGCGCTGATCACGCTGCTGATGTCGTTCCGCGTGATCGTACCGTCCTCCATGATCATCTTCGTGATGATCTTCTCCGCCTCGAGCAGGGTCAGCCCCATCAGGTTATTGACGAGCTGCTCCACCTCGGCACGCTCGATCTCGACGCGAAGGTTCATCCTCGCGCTGTTCTCGCGAACACAGCGCTCGAAGAGCGCGCGGTACTCCTCGAACGTCGGCGGCGGCAGCCGACGAGTGATCGCGTGGGCCCGCAGGCGCTCCGGAAGCCTGACGTCCTGCCCGGTGATGATGATCGCGCCGCGCCGTCGATTGAAGCCGACGACCACGTCTCGAAGCTGGCTGACGACGAGCGGATCGTCGAAGTGCCGATCCAGGCCGTCGAACTGGAAGATGCCGCTGCCTTCGCGTTCGGCGAGTGCGAGCGCCTTCGCCGGATCCATCGCCGGCTCCTCACCGACGTCCGTCGCCGGCTGCGAGCTGGTCATCCCGAGGCGCAGCCCCTTGCTGCGCGACCAGGAGTAATAGTGGAGCGAGAGCGACGACGCGATCTGCTTGAGCATCGCCTCGACGCGATCCTCCTCGATCGTCTCGAGGACGATGAGGCCGTAGCGCGAGCGGATGAGGAGCTCGAGCTCCTCGGCGATGTCGTTCGCCATTACTGTCTCTGTACAGGGCCAGGTTCGTTGGTGATCGCTCGTTGCATGCGGTCGCCGGCAGCGATTTCCCGTCAGATGGACGACCGGAGCGTCGATCGCGTCATGACGGTGACCCGCGCCTGGGCCGCGCACGCCGGGTCTCGCACACACGTGACGAAGCGCCCGGATGCGATTGCACCCGGGCGCTTTCCTGGCACACCGATGCTATTGGTTTGGCGCGCTCTTCTTCGTGGTCACCATGATCACGCCGTTCTTCGCTTCCGGCGCGTCGTAGAGCTTCGCCGCCGAGGGGCCCTTGATCACCTTCACGCTGACGATGTCGCTCGGCGCGAGTGCCTGCATCGCCGCCTCGGTGACGCGGACTCCGTCGACGAGGATGACGCCCTCGAAGTGGTCGAGATGCCTGCGCGGGAGGTTGTCCGCAAGCGGAGGGGGCGCCCCGGCGTCGCCGCTGACTTCGATGCGCTTGCGCAGCATGTAGCCGGTGGCCGT
>JAICUE010000132.1 GCA_025936015.1 Gemmatimonadaceae bacterium | reverse complement strand
TCGACACGGGTCGCTGGGTGCGCCACGCGAAGGAAACGCTCGTCGCGCTGCAGACGGGCGCCGACTCGCCCACCCCGACGGAGTGATGGTGGGCAAGGTTCTCGCGATCGTGAGTCAGAAGGGTGGTGTCGGCAAGACGACGACGGCGGTCAACCTGGCCGCCGCGTTCGCGCGGCGCGGGATGCGCACCGTCCTCGTCGACGTCGATCCGCAGGGGTCGGTCCGGTACGGAATAGGCCTGCGGCAGGGGACGCCGACCCCGGGGATCACCGAGTACCTCACCGGCGAGCGCGCGCTGCAGGAAGTGCTGCTCGCGACGCCGCTCGCCGCGCTCAAGGTCCTCGTCGCCGGCGGGATCGCCGACCAGGGCGACCACCTCGACTTTCAACGGCAGGTGACCGCGCCGGGAGTTCTCGACGAGCTGTTCGGCGACCTCGCGGCGCGCGCGGACATCATCGTCGTCGATACGCCGCCGGGACTGGGCGGGATCGTCAGGCGGGTGCTCGAGGCGAGCGCGCACGCGCTGGTTCCGCTGCAATGCGAGCCGCTCGCGCTGCAGACCACGCCGCAGATCCTGCGCGGGCTGCAGGACATCGTCGCGACGAACGAGGCGCTCGCCCTCGAGGGAATGCTGCTGACGATGTACGAGCAGGACAATCCGATGAGCGCGCGGGTCGCCGAGTACGTGCGGGCGAGCCTGCCGGAAGATCTCGTGTTCGACCGCGAGGTGCCGCGAACCCCCGCGGTGGTCGAGGCCTCGGCGGCAGGACAGCCGGTCGTGCTGCGCGATCCTGACGACGCCGCATCGGGCGCCTACGTGGCGATCGCCGGCGTTCTCCGGGAGCGGATGCGGTGAGGGCTCGCCTGCCTAACGGCGTGCGGTGGCGGTTGCTGACGGTATGCGCCGGCGGCGCGATCGTCGCCGCCGCGTCGTGCACGAGCGTGCCGTCGGACCCGAAGGTTCCGTTCTCGATCGAGTTCAACCGGGCACCGTCGCCGTCAGTGGTGCTCGGCGATACGATGTTCGACTCGCTCGGACTCCAGGCCCCGCTGCACGCGCGGGTCTTCAACTCGAATGGCGAGGAGATCATCGGTGCCGACGTGACGTATCACGTCGTTGCGCTGGACAGTGTCGATTCGACCAATGCGGCGTTCGCCGATTCGGTCCCGCTCACCGTCGACTCGACCACGGGGCTCGTCATCGCGAAATCAGATCCCGCGTTCCTCCTCCACTCGGCGAGGGTGTACGCGCAGGCGGGCAACCTGCAGAGCGAGCCGATCGTCGTCCAGGTCACCCGCCGCGCCGACAAGTTGATTGCCGCGGGGACGACGGACACCTCGATCACGCTCAGCTTCCTCAACACTGACAGCCTGCTCGTCCCAGCCGCGTCGTCGTTCAACGTGCGGGTGCTGGACACGACCGATGCACCGCTGACCGCCGCCGACAGCGCCGTGCCGTTCTATCTCGTGCGCTTCCGCATCGTGCAGCCGGCAAACGCCTCGACCGACACGTCGTACGTGATGCTGACCGGAGACGGCCGCAAGCGATCGGAGCTCGACACGACCGACATCTCGGGCGTCGCGTCGCGACAGATCCGGATTCGCCGCGCAAAATTCCCGTGTTCGAAGGACGCGGTGGGCGGGATCATCTCGGATACGATTCTCGTCGAGGCGTCGGCGTATCGGGCTGGCGGTAGCCTGGTGGCCGGGAGCGGAGTGCAGTTCCGCTTCGTCGTCAAGGCCAACAAGCTGTAGCTTCGCGCTGGCGAGCGCGACCTCGCACGCGGTATGTTGGACACGCCTGGCCCGCCGCCGGCGGGCCGACATCCGCATCGAGGAAACGTGATGATCGCCACCGGTGGCCCGCGGACGATTCCGCCCGGCACTCTCCCGCAGCTGTTCTTCGACGCGGTCGCCAACCACGACCTGCCTAACGCCATGTTGTACAAGGCGGCGGGCAGCTGGCGGCCGATCTCGCATCGGCAGCTGGCCGAGCGCGTGATGCGCTGCGCCCGCGGGCTGCGGGCGATCGGGGTGCAGCCGGGGGACCGCGTCGCGATCCTCTCGGAGAACCGGCCGGAGTGGGCGATCGCCGACTACGCCTGCCTGACGACGGGGGTGATCGACGTCGCGATCTATCCCAACCTGCCGCCCGACCAGGTGGCGTACATCCTCCGTGACTCGGGCGCCGTCGCGCTATTCGTGTCGACCGCGGCGCAGGCGGAGAAGGCGATGATCGCGCGCAAGGACGCGCCGTCGGTGAAACACGTCATCTCGTTCACCGACCCCGCGCCGGCCGGCGTCGAGCTGTCGATGTCGGCGCTCGAGGCGCGCGGCGCCGAGGGCGAGAGCGCGGAGACGACGGCCGCGTATCGGGCGGCAGCGCTCCAGGCCAGGCCAGACGACGTCGCGACGCTGATCTACACGTCAGGCACGACCGGCGAGCCGAAGGGCGTGATGCTCACGCACGACAACTTCTACTCGAACGTCGGCTGCAGCGTGAGCCGGCTGCGCGAGGCATTCGAGCATCCGGGAAACACCGCGCTCAGCTTCCTGCCGCTGTCGCACGTCTTCGAGCGGATGGTCGGGCACTTCTGCATGATGCACACGGGGACGACGATCGCCTACGCCGAGTCGATGGACACGGTGCCTGACGACATGCAGCAGGTGCGGCCGACGATCGTCGCGTCGGTGCCGCGGCTGTACGAGAAGATGTTCGCCCGCGTGCTCGACAACGCGCTGTCCGGGGGCGCGGTGAAGAAGCGCATCTTCTTCTGGGCGCGCGGCGCCGCCGAGAAGTGGGCGGACGCGGTGCTCGCCGGCCGCACGCCTAACGCTTTCCTCGCGCTCCAGTATCGCGTCGCGCAGAAGCTGGTGTTCTCCAAGCTCAAGGCGCGCACGGGCGGGAAGCTCCGCTTCTTCGTCTCGGGCGGGGCGCCGCTGTCGCCGGAGATCAACAAGTTCTTCTACGCGGCGGGGCTGATCATCCTCGAGGGGTACGGGCTGACCGAGACCTCACCGGTGATCTGCTGCAACACGCCGAACGAGTTCCGGCTCGGCAGCGTCGGACGGCCGATCCCGAGCGTCGAGGTGAAGATCGCCGACGATGGGGAGATCCTGACCCGCGGGCCGCACGTGATGAAGGGCTACTTCAACAAGCCCGACGCGACGCGCGACGCGATCGACGACGAGCACTGGTTCCACACCGGTGACATCGGCGAGCTGCGCGATGGCTACCTCGCGATCACCGACCGGAAGAAGGACCTGCTCGTCACGGCCGGGGGAAAGAAGATCGCGCCGCAGCCGATCGAGAACATGGTGAAGACGAACAAGTACGTGAGCCAGGTGGTGATGCTCGGCGACAAGCGGAAGTTCGCGAGCATGCTGGTCGTGCCGAACTTCGAGCAGCTCGAGCGCTGGGCGAAGATCAAGAACCTGATCTGGACCGACCGTCGGCAGCTGGTGACGATGCCGATCGTGAAGGCGAAGATGGAGAAGGAGATCTTCGGGCGGACGAACAGCCTGGCGAAGTTCGAGCAGCCGAAGAAGATCGCGCTGCTCGACCGCGAGCTGACGCTCGAGAGCGGGGAGATGACGCCGACGCTCAAGGTGCGGCGGAAGATCGTGGAGTCGCGCTACAAGCCGGTGATCGACTCGTTGTACGAGGGAGAGCACGAGGGGTAGCGCCGGACGGCGGCACGCTCCCTGCACTTTGGCCCGGCACTAAGGCACGGAGTGCACTCATGCGCAAGATCGCCCTTCTGATCGCCGTCGCGGCGGTCGCTGGCTGCGGTGGCTTCAAGAAGACGTTCGGCATCAAGGATGCGCCGCCGGCGCACTCGCTTCCGAAGACGACGAGCATCTACGGGGACTGGATCCTCGCGAACATCGATTCGACCGCCTTCGCCGGAGCGCGGACGGTCGAGCTGGCGCTGCACCAGTCGGACTTTTCGATCACCGCGATGTATCCCGGTCGCCCGACGGTGACCGTCACCGGCGGTGCGGCAGCCGGTGAGGGGCTGCTCACGCTGACCCCGACCACGGTCTCGGATCCGACCGCCATCGGCGGCGCGTTCGTCGCCGGACGCCCGATCGTCGTCGTCGCGAGCGCGGCCGGCTCGTCGCTGGTCTTCGCTGCGCCGCCGAGCGGTCAGGGAACTGCGGCGATCGTGCCGAGCTCGGTCTGGCACAAGAAGTCGATGGCCGAAGCCGCTGGCGCTCCCGTTCCGGGGAAGCCGTAGCGGTTCGCACCCCGGGCAGCGCCGGCCGCCGTTAGGCGGGCGCTGCCGTCAGGCCCGGCCGCGCACCAATCGGATCATCGGAGCGCCGCTCGTCCGGGTGGCGACCCAATGCTCCCCGTCGCGCGCGACGACCGCGACGTCGTCCGTCGCGGTGACATCGATGCCGGCGACCACGCGTCCACCCGGCCGCACCGCGCCGAGCGCCGCGGAGAGCTCGAGCGGCTGCTCGTCAGTCGCGCCGGGAGGAGCGAAGGCGATGCCGCGCGCCGAGCTGGCCGCGACGGGGATCCGGTCGAGCGTGGTCAGCCCCGAGACGCCGCCGCCGATGATCGCGTCGGGATGCGGATTCACCGCGAGCGCCATCACCGGGACGATCTCCCGCAGCGCCGCTCCCAGCCGAGCCCACTCGCCGACGAGGATCACGTAGCCCGATGGGTCGGTGAGGTCGAGCATCGCCGCGAGCTTCACCGCGGCGGCTTCGCCCGGCGGCACGCTGCCGGTGTCGAGCGCGACGGGCACCCGAGCGCCCCCGCTGAAGTCGGCGATCCCGTGTTCGATCGGGTAGCGGGCGTGGCAGACCGGGCAGCCGAGCAGGCCGCGCATGATGTGCCGGCCATCCGTCTCGTCGGCGGCGACGACGAGCCACGACTCCTCGTGGACCGACAGGCAGCGCAGCGTGTCAACGAGCTCGGAGTGCATTATGTCGGCTGGATCAGGCGCGGGAGAGTCGAAGCTCGTCGACGTTCACCGCCGAGTCGCGGGTCAGCGCGAAGACGACCGCTTCGGCGACTGCGCTCGCTGGCAGCATCCGCGCCCGCGGAGTGAAGCCGGCCCGATCATCGGGCCCGATCGCGTCCCATAACGGCGTATCCACCGGGCCCGGTGACACGAGCGTGGTGCGAACGCCGGTGCCGTGCAGCTCGGCGCGCATGACCTGGTGCATCGCGCGCGCGCCGAACTTGCTCGCGGCGTAAGCGCCGTTCTCGGGGAAGGTCGCGCGGTCCGCGATCGAACCGATGGTGACGATGTGCCCACGCCCCGCCGCACGCATCGTCGGGATCACCGCGCGCGCGAGGATGAAGGGTGCGACGAGGTTGATGTCGAGCGTCGCGCGGAGTGCAGCCGTCGTCTGCGATTCGAGCGGCGCGAGCGAGAACAATCCGGCGTTGTTGACGACGATCTCGGGCGCGGCGAGCTCGCGCCGCACCCGCTCGATCGCGGCCAGCACCGATGCTTCGTCGGCCACGTCGCACGGGATCGCGAGTGCGCCGAGCGGCTCCGCGCTCGCGCGCAGGGCGTCGGCGCCACGAGCGAGCATCGCGACGCGCGCGCCGGCGGCAACGAGCGCGGTGGCGATGGCGTGGCCGATCCCCCGCGACGCGCCGGTGACGATGGCAACGCGGCCGGCGAGCAGCCCTGGGCCGCTAGCCGCGGGTGCACCGCCATGGGTCACGCTCACCGGGTGGGCGACCCGCCGTTATGCGCGAGGCGAAGGAACTCGTCGCGCGTGCGCGCGTCCGAGCGGAAGATCCCGCGCAGCGCGGAGGTGATCGTCTTCGAGTTCTGCTTCTCGACGCCGCGCATCATCATGCAGAGATGTGACGCTTCGACGACGACGCCGACGCCCTTCGGCTTGAGCACCGACTCGATCGCGCGGGCGATCTCCTCGGTGAGCCGCTCCTGCACCTGCAGCCGCCGTGCGAACACCTCGACGATGCGGGGGAGCTTCGACAGCCCGACGATGTGCTTGTCCGGGATGTACGCGACGTGGACCTTCCCGAAGAACGGGAGCATGTGATGCTCGCAGAGCGAGTAGAGGTCGATGTCGCGGACCATCACCATGTTCTCGCTCTCCGACGCGAACACCGCGCCGCCGACCACGCGCTCGACGTCGAGCTCGTAGCCGCGAGTGAGCCAGCGCATCGCGCGGGCGACGCGCACCGGCGTCCGGCGCAGCCCTTCGCGAGTCGGATCCTCGCCGAGCATGCCCAGCTGTGCTTCGACCATTCGCGCGTACTCGGGGTCGTACTCGGCGTCGGGAGAGCCGGTGCGGTCGGCCTCGGTGACGAGGACGCGGCGGTCGGTGGGATCGGTGGCGTTCGGGGCGCGGCTCGCGCGCTGCCTAACGCCCTTCGTATTCGACATAGTTGTTTTCCGTCTCCCAGAGGCGGAGTCGCGTCAGCTTCGCCGGGGCGATCGCCGGAGCGATCTCGCGCCAGCAGGCGACGACGATGTTTTCGGTGGTCGGGATCACGCCGCGCATGAAGTCGACTTCGACGTTCAGGTTGCGGTGATCCATCTTGTCGATGACCCGCTCGTTGACGATGCGCTTGACGTCGCCGAGGTCGATGACGTAGCCCGTCTTCCCGCTGACCTCACCGGTGACCGAGACCTCGAGCACGTAGTTGTGGCCGTGCCAGTTCGGGTTGTTGCACTTCCCGAACAGCGCGGTGTTCTCGGCGTCGCTGAGCGCCGGGTTATGGACTCGGTGCGCCGCGTTGAAGGTGAGGCGGCGAGTGACGGTGACGATGGGCATCGGGTCGCGTGGCGCGGTGGTGGGGCGGTCTCAGCATCAGCGCGCGGGGCCGGGCGCGGGTTCCCGGAGCGCAGGGAGAACCTACACAAAAAAGCCGGGCCCCGCATTGCTGCGGGGCCCGAAGGGAGGAACGAAGAGGGTTTTTTGAAGCCCGGTCGAATGATGAGGTCCTCACCACACCTTCCGTCTTCCCCCGCACTGGGGGCATGGCGTCAGTATAGATTATCGAACCCACTCGGTGGACTTGTTGGCTCAAAAACTAAGTCTCTCCGCCCC
>JAICUE010000495.1 GCA_025936015.1 Gemmatimonadaceae bacterium | reverse complement strand
CATTCGCCGACACCTTGCTGCCGTCAATCGCGACCACGTTCACTCCCACCAAACCGGCCTTGGCACACAGGCCAAGCACCGATCCGAACACGCCCGCGAGCGCGCCCTGGTGACGCTCAACGAACCGCGCGATGGTCGCGTGATCGGGCTTGTGCTGCGCGGCGATCACCCGGTAGGCGACGTCCTCGATGCACGCCCGCTCGATCGCCCGCGACGACCTGACTCCGCGCGCGTACGCGTACAGCAACAGCGCCACGACCATCGCCGGCTCATACGCCGGCCGCGCCCGCCCGTCACCACGATAGGCGCCATAGAACGCGTCGAGATCCATCGCCTCCACCGAGTCCAGCACAAACCACGCGAAGTGATCCTCCGGCAACCACTCCCGCACATCAGGCGCCATCAGAAACGACTGCTCGCGATCACACGCAATGAAGCTCGGGTCCATGACGGAATCGTCTTAAACGCGCCGGACGACACCGGACTTATGCGACAGCCCCGCGGAAACTGAGCACTTCGCCATCGCTGCTTCTTTGGGCGAACAGGAGCAGTCCCAGCGGGTCGCGCGCCTCGCTATCGCAATGCGCGAGGTCCAGCAGCTAGCGACCTCGTGCCCCCTTGTGAGCTGTCGGCTTGAGCCGCACCCAGAGCTGGGTGAGTCCGGTCGGCCCCGGCACGTCCTTCACATCGACGTAGGACTCGCTGCGCACCAGCTCACGAGCTTGGCGTGGCCGTACTCGCGCGGATCGAACGCCGCGTGACTCTTGATCAGGTAGGACCCCACCTCGCCGAGGTTGGACCATCCGTCGTCCTTGGATGTGCTGCTGATCGCCGTCGACAACATCCGCTCGAGGTTTAGCGGCGGCGGGGCCGGGTCGTCGTCACCGGATGCCCGCTCCGCTATCGCTCGAGACGATGACAAACCCTTCCAGGTTCCGCGCGTAGAGCAGATCCATCGCGTCGATGATCAGCGCCGAGTCGGTGGCATTCTTCCCGCGGGTGTACGCGAATTGCTGCACCGGCTGGATCGCGTGGCGCAGCAGCTCCTCCTTCCAGCCAACCAAACGCGACGTGGTCCAGTCGCCGTACGCGCGCTTGATCGTCGGCGTTCCGTACTTCGCGATCTCCTCCAGCAACTCAGTGGTCAGGCTCGCGGTCGTGTTGTCGGAGTCGATGAGAACAGCGAGTCGCATGGCGTCGGCTTCCGGCACGTCAGCATCCTCGCGCAATCGGACGGCCGCCGCTGGTCAGCGGCGCCCGCAGCCGACCCGCTGTTGCGTCGCGCGATATCCGGCCGCGACGGACCGTCGGCCTGGTAGGTCTCCCGTGTAGCGCCCGAGGAAGTCGTCGCGTCGAGAGATGACGCAGCAGGTCACAGAGCATGTGGCCATCGATCGGTTGGTGGGGCGCGGCTGTCGGGTCGCCGCGGCGGCCGTCGAGCGGGCCGGCGTGCGGAGCAGCGCATCGTTGATCATCGAGCCGCGGCCACCGGCACCCGGGGACCCATGTGCCGGCCCCTCCGCGGCCACTATCCGATGCGCGCCGTCACACAGAGGCGCGCGATGCGCCCGTTGTCCAACGGGATCCCTCCAGAGGCCAGACGTGTCCGGGCGTGAGCGCATTGACCACGCATCGCGCGGCGGGCGGTGGGTCCTCCCCGGCGCATGTGAGCGCGAGCTTGCGAGCGCGGCGCCGGGGAGGGCTCGCCGCACGCCGCCCGGCACGCGGCCCGACCGGGTGCCTGTCCGCGGTCAGGCCTGCACGTCGAGCAAGCGGTCAACCGCCGCAGCCGACGAGCGCCACCGCGAAGAGGCCCGAGAGGGCGAGGACCGGCAGGGCCGCCGGGAACAGCCACGCGATGCGCGCGCGGCGCCAGCCGCCGTACACGCCGACGGCGGCCGCGGCGACCGCCGCCAGGGTGAGCCCGGAGGACACCAGCTGATAGGGCTGCCGCCCCGCATCGCCGCAGTCGGTGACCAGGGCGTCGATGAACAGCCACGCGGCGATCGCCCCGACCATGAGCAGCAGCGCGCCGGCCAGCAGATAGCCGGACGCTCGCAATGTCCGCACGAACGGGCGGGTCAACCGTCCGCGCGCAGGCTCGCGATCGCCAGCGCGCTCATGTCGCCCAGGTAGTACGCCGGCACGGCCCACTCCAGCGGGTGGCCGGCCTCGGCCGGCGTGGCGTCGACCAGCTCCTGCACGCGGGCGAGGAGCTCCTTGACGGTCT
>JAICUE010000060.1 GCA_025936015.1 Gemmatimonadaceae bacterium | reverse complement strand
GTACGGCGTCTCCTGCAGACCCTGTCGCGTCGCCGCCGCCACCAGGTCGAGCGTCGCGAGGCGCGCCTGATATGCCTCACGTCCCTCGACGCGAGCCGCGGTGTCGTGCAGCGCGAGGAACTGCGCGGCCGCCTGATAGCCATGCTCGTAGCGCGTCAGCGCGGCCAACGCCTGCGACGCGTTCTTGAATGCGAGCGTCGAATCGCCAACGAGCGCGGTGAGCGTATCCTTCCCGGCGGCGAGACCGGGCACTGGGGTCGCACCTGCCGACCACCGTCCGGCAACGAGTCCGACGGCGACGAGCATGACAGCCGCCGCGGCGCGCAGCAGTCCGGAGTGCGCCCACCGTCGCTCGAAGCGGAGCACCCGCGCCCCCTTGCCATCGGGCGCGGCGCCGGCGGGCGCTGCGTCGGCCACCAATCCCTCGCTGCGGAGCGCCGGAAGCAGCGTCGCCCACGAGGTGAGCGGTTGGGCGGTCGTCGCCGAGAACCGGTCGCTCGCCGCGAGCGAGCGGAGCGAGCGGTGCGCCGATCGCTCCTGCGCGCAGGTCGCGCAGCGGGCGAGGTGCTCTCCCTCGGTGGTCGTCGGCTCGTTGTCGACGAGTGCCGCGAGTCGTTCAGCTGACAGGTGTAGCATGGCGTGCATCCGGTCGTGATGGTCCGTCAATCAGGTGGGCGAGCAAGCGACGAAGCTTCGCTCGCGCCTTGAACAGTTGCGATTTCGATCCCCCCGAGGTGATTCCCAGCTCCTGCGCGATTTCCTCGTGGGTGTAGCCTTCGACGTCGTGCAGTAGAAACACCATCCGCGCCCCCGGTGAGAGCTGCTTCGCCGCGTCGTCGATCGACGCTGCCAGCAGTGCGCGTTCCGATTCGTGCTCCACCGTCGCGCTGTCGTCCTCGATCGGTGATTCGCGGCTGGCGATCCGTTTCGTCCGCCGCAGTGCGTTCAGTGTCCGGTTCACCGCAATCCGGTGCGCCCAGGTCCCGAACTGCGAGTCGCCGCGGTACCCGGGCAGCGCACGGAAGATCTGGATCCACACCTCCTGCGCGACGTCGGCCGCGGTGTCGGGGTCGCCGACGAGCCGCCGCACGATCGCGTCGATGTGCGGAGCATGGCGAGTCCAGAGCGTACGCAACGCCCCTTCGTCGCCATCGATCGCGCGCCGGATCACGAGGTGCTCTGGTTCCATGGAGTCTGCTTCTTCGTCACCTGAAGACTACGAATGGTTGTCGCCGCCGAGACAATCGCCAAACCAGCCTCAACCGATTTCACAGCGGTGACCGCTCAACTCGTTGCTCGTCTTCACACTAGACATTTCGAGTTGCGCGTGCGATCTATCGAGTCCCACGGAACATGCTGCCTTCGCAGCGGTACCGAACGGTGGAACCGTGGGACATCCGCGACAACCCTGAAATAGCTAAGTCCCACCTGCACTTGCAGTTGGGACATTCGCACGCTCCATGCGTATCGTCAACCCGGAATGATCGTCCCGGTTGTAGATACGAGATGTCGTTCGCCGTACCGCTGTCTCGCTGTGATGAGGAGTCGCCGTGGTCTCTGTCCTGCTCGCTTTCAACGTTGCGCTCGCGGCCGCCCCTGCGGTCGGTGGGCCGCATGCAGTCCAGCGCGACGCTGGGCTCGCCGTTGCCGCGCCTGAGAGCGTCGTCGTCCATCCGACAGAAGACTCTCCGTCGACCTCGAGCTCGGCCGACGCGATTGCCGATGCCTTCACCGCGAACGCGCCCACGTTAGGCAGCGGGATCCGCGTCGCCATCGCCGCCGCGCCCCGCGCCGCGGCCCCCTCGACTGGACTTCCGGTCGCCGCCCCGCGCAGCGTCGGGATGTCCGCCGAGCGGCTCGCCGCGATCGATCGCGTCGTCGCCCGCGGCGTGAAGGCGGGCGGGTACCCTGGCGCCGCGGTCGTCGTCGGCCGCAAAGGCGCCTCCGTCTGGGAAAAGGGATTCGGGTATCTCGATTGGGACCAGAAGTCCGAGCCGGTGATCCCCGAGAGCAGCATCTATGATCTCGCCTCCCTCACCAAGGTCATCGGGACCACCACCGCGCTGATGGTGCTCTTCGATGAAGGAAAGATCCAGCTCGACGATCGGGTTGCGAAGTACATCCCTGCCTTCAATGGCGGCTGGAAGGACAGCGTCACCCTCCGTCAGCTCCTGACGCACCGGTCCGGACTTCCGGCCGGGCGCGATCTCTGGCGTGTCGCCCGCTCCCCGGAAGAGGCGCGGCAGATGGTGATCGAGACCCCGCTCGAGGCACGCCCTGGCGCCCGCTTCGAGTACTCCGACCTCGGCGCCGACATGCTCGGCTTCGTCGTCGAGGCGGTGAGCGGAAAGTCGCTCGACGCCTTCCTCGCCGAGCGCGTGTACGGTCCCCTCGGGATGACCGACACCTTCTTCCGTCCGGCCGACTCGCTCGCGGCGCGGATCGCCCCGACCGAGGTCACCCCGCCGCGCGGCTATCCGCTCCGCGGCGAGGTCCACGACGAGAACGCC
The DNA here is from genome assembly GCA_025936015.1 of Gemmatimonadaceae bacterium. GTDB lineage: Bacteria > Gemmatimonadota > Gemmatimonadetes > Gemmatimonadales > Gemmatimonadaceae > JABFXC01. The sequence continues at coordinate 7,639 of JAICUE010000060.1, read as the reverse complement.
TACGCGTTAGGCGGCGTCGCCGGTCACGCGGGATTGTTCAGCACCGCGGCCGACCTGTCGATCTTCGCGCAGATGATGCTCAACGGCGGCGTCTACAACGGCGTTCGCGTCATCGCCGATTCGACCGTCCGGATCTTCACCACCCGGGCCGCCGTCGGTACCCGCGCGTTAGGCTGGGACACCTGCGACAACAACGGCGGCTGCGGCTCGTACCTCAGCGACCGCGCGTACGGACACACCGGCTTCACCGGCACGTCGATCTGGATCGATCCGGACCGCGAGATGTTCGTCATCCTGCTGACAAATCGCGTCCATGCGGCGCGCGCCCGGCAGCCGGCCAAGGTGATCTCCGATGTCCGGTCCGACCTCGCCGATGCGGCTGCGCTCGCGGTCATCGACGGCCCCGATGGTGTGCTCGCCTGGCCGGCCAGCTTCCGCGCCGACCGCGCGGTCGGCTGGAACCGCCCCGAGCGCCCGGTGCGCTCGCGTCGCAGCCGCGGCGCTGGGAGCCACCGGAAGAACTCGCGCGCGCACCACGTGACGAGGAAGAAGGCGAGCAGCTCGAAGAGCTCCGCCCACAAGACGACGGCGAAGAAATCCTCGAGCAAGCCGGCCGCGAAGAAGTCGACCGCGAAGAAGAGCACGGCAAAGAAGCACTAGCACCCGAGGCGCGGCGCTTGTTGCCGCCCTCGACACCGGCGAGATTCAGAGAATGGATCTTCCTGCTACGACACCAGGCCTGACCGCATCGGCTGTCCCCGCCGAGCCGGCGGAGAACGCCGCGCCCACGCTGCCCGCTCCGCCGACGTTCGACGCGAGCGAGCCGCCGCCGACGGTCGATCAGGTGAAGATGGCGCTCCGCCGGGTGAAGGACCCGGACCTCAACCTGAACATCATCGACCTCGGCCTCGTCTACGACATCGCCGTCGACGACCGCTCGGTGAAGGTCGACATGAGCCTGACGTCGCCAGCCTGTCCGAGCGGCCCGCAGCTGATGGGCGACACCGAGCGCGCGGCGAAGGCGATCCCCGGTGTCGCCGACGTGACGGTGAACCTGGTCTGGTCGCCGTTATGGTCGCCCGATCGGATCGAGCCGCGAGTGAGGGCGTACCTCGGGTTCTGAACAGCGCTCGCCCGGCGCGACTGCCTAACGGCAGCGGCGGGCGTTCATGGCCTGACCTCGATGCGCAGCTGCACGGCCGTCGTGCCGATCGCGTGTCCGCTCACCGGCAGGCCATCATCGAGCGCCGGCTTCCAGCGCAGTTTCATCGCTCGCGCGCGGAGCTCCTGTTCCTCGGAGGGGCTGATCGAGGAGAGGAACTGAATCGACTCGACCTCGCCAGTCGCCGAGAGTTGCGCGTCGTACCTGTACTCGGTCACCGATCGTGATGCCGACGGTCCCCGTGGCAGCGCGGCCTCGCGAGCGTCTGGTGCGTGGTTCTGAACGACTGGTTCAGGGGGGCAGTATTCGCTCTTGCCTAGTCGATAGGCCGGGCTGGGTGCGAGATCGACGCGAAGCCTCGCCGCGAGCGGCGCACCGGCCGCCCGCGGGAGGAGTGCCGCGGCAAACGCTGCGACGATCGGCTCGACGAGCGAATCGGCGATTGTTCCTTCGACCAGTCGCGCCCGTACCGGTTTTCCCGCGGAATCGTATCGAATGGAGAAGAGGGCGTAGCCGCTATCGGCCGACACTCCAGTCTGTCTCATGTACACCGGCACAGCCGCGGTGTCGAGGATCGTTTCGATCGGAGGAAGCGCCACCCCGGGATCGACGATCTCGCAATGCCGGCCTGGTGCGAGATCATTGCGAGTGAGGAGAAGACGCTCACGCGCGACAGGATCCTGAGGCGTAGCGGGGTGAGCGTGTCCCGCGCAGGCGGTGGCGAAAGCGAACGACAGGGCAGCGATCGCGTGCGGAGAGATTCGCATGGCAGGGGGGTGAGGTCGGGAAAATCTGGATTCCCGCCCGCCGGTCCGCCAGAGGCTGTCAGGCCTAACGCCGCTACTTCGCGATCCGGCGTCCCTCGCGGGCGACCCGCCAGCCGTTGCCCTCCTTGACGACCTCGAACGCGCTCTCGAAGGCGAAGCGTGAGGCGGGGCCGAGCCCCGACGTCGTGCGGAAGCGCTGCGCGGCGAGGAAGACGCGAACGGTGTCGCCCATTCCCTGATAGACGTCGGAGAAGCGGAGGACGTAGCCGGGACCGGACGCGGCGCACTTCGGCGCCCGATGCTCGTCGTTAGGCGCGTCGCAGGTGCCGCGGATGACGCCGGCCGCGCGCATTGCGCTGACCACGTCGCTGCCGAGCGTCGCGTCGCGATCGAAGCTGCCGTTGCGGGGAAGGATCGCCGGGTCGACGAGGAGCACGAGGGCGCTGTCGACGTCGAACGCCTGCCGCGCGGCGGCGTCATACACCTGCGCGCGGCCGCGGTCGTCGAGGGCGGCCGGACGCAGCCCGCCGCCGCGGACGTCGAGTCCGTCGCCGCCACCGCCGCCGCAGGCGATGACGTTGACGAGAAGCAGGGCGACGGCCGACAGCGCGAGCGCGCGACCGGTGATTCGCCGGCGCGCAGAGTTCAGTAATGGCATCGAGAGTGGTAGAGTACGCATCTACGACTCCCGAAGCGCCTGTCGGGTCACGATGCCGGCATCATCGCGGCGGCAACCGTCAGCGCGCCTTGGAGGTAAAGACCTGGTCGTCGTCGAAGTTGAACAGCGCGCTCTTCACGTCGAGCGCGATCGTCCGGAACCGCTCGGCGACTTCGGCGGTGATCTCGACGCGCGAGAACATCAGCGTGGCGAAGATGTCCGCGCTGCGGAGTGACCCCCCGAAACCGATGACCGACCGGATGCCGTGGCGCTCGACGAAATCCTGCGCCGGGATGAACGGGCTCCCGACAGCGTCTTCGACGTGGAAGACGCCGTAGCTGCGGCCGGCCATCTCGCGGACGAACTCCGGCGACGGCGAGACGACGTCGGCGAGATCGAGCCCGAACTGCCGAATGAGCTGCGCGACCATCGGCGCCTCCTCGACGATGCGCGGGCTCGGAAGCGGGATCGCGCGATGTCCGTGCGAGGTCTTCCGGTCGTTCCATTGCGGCTCATCGCCGGCGGTGCCGAGCAGCGTTAGGCAGCGCATGCCGGGACGCGGCTTGACGTCGCCGAGTGCCTTGTCGGCAAAACGGCGAAGCGACGCGTCGAGCCGCGAGTAGGGATGAGTCTTGTACAGCCGGACGAGCGCGCAATCGCCGCCGCCGAACTGCTCGCGTGCGCCGGCTGCACTGCTCACCGCGCCGAATTCGCTGTAGAGGAATCGGCAGACGCGCGTCGCCGCGTCCTCCATGCTCTGGGCGCCGGCGGCGGCATGACGGAGCGCGACGCTGCACCGCAGCATCTCAGTGAGACCAAAGCTCTTCAGGTCAGTCGGCATCGATGGTCGTTTGCTGCGGTAGACGTTGTCGTGCGCAGAACATGGCGAGATTCGCGCCGCGTACCACGGCCGAGTCGAAGCAGTGCCGTTTGGCGCGCGCGCAGCAGGCCCGCAGGTGACCGCGAGCACGTTGGCGTACACGAGATCGCTGGTGATGTTGCGTGCACGCGGTTGTTGAAGGCCGACATCTGCTTCTTTCACGGGCGATGCGCGCCCCGTCGCCAGAGGCGTACGCTGGATGAACCGTTAGTGCGGGTGACGGCTCACAAGTCGTGATCCAGTCACGACATCGCCTCGCCACACTCGCGTCCGGCGCATTTTCCCCGGCGCGATGCCGGGCAAGGGGTTATATTTCGAAACAGTCTTCAAGGACAACGACGTGATCGAGAGTTTCGAGTTCAACGACGGCACGCGCACGTTCAGCTGTTCGGTCGAGGGCGCTCACTCGGCGCCGCGTGGAGCATGGTGGTGGTTCCGCGTTTCCACCGACGACCGTCACCGCTACGCACCCTTTCAGGCGAGCCCGAAGGATACCAAGGCTTCGGTCAGCTCCCGCGTCGTGGCGTACTACGACGACCTGATGACTCGCCGTGCGGCACCAGCGCCGAGTTACTGGCGTCGCGGTGCACCGCAGAAGCCCGCAGCGGCCCCGGCCACTGAGCCGGCGACAGAAGCAGCCGTCGCGAAATAAGAACCGAAAAAATCGAACGTCCCGCGCCGCCTCGTCGTGGCGCACGTAAAGGGGAGCACGCGCAGCGCGCGGCTCCCCTTTCGCTTTTTGTCGATCGCGATGATCGCGCCGATCCGCGAGCTCGTTCCGGCGCGGCCGCTACCAGTCGCCCCGCCGCTCGCCGCGCCGATAGGCAGCGAGCAGGGTGAAGATGACCCCTCCGTTGGCGACGCCCAGTCCGCCGAAGAAGGCGACCCTGCCTAACGTGAGGTCGGTGGTGTGCACGCTCCACGCAACGCCGAAGATCCCGCACGCCGCCCAGGCGATGCAGGCGACCGCGCTGCGGAGAAAGTCCGCGCGACGTTCGCGGTCGCTGTCCATCCCGTCGTCAGCGTTCGACTCGGGTTCGTCCTGCAGGATGGGACGCGGTGCGAACATGGAGGGCCGTGGCCGGTGGGTGTGGCTCGCGTGAACTACCGGTTGGCGCGCGCAACGGTTAGCGCGGCGCGGTAGAGCGCGACCGATTCGTCGTCGAACAGGCAGGCGATGATGCGATCGAACGAGTGCTCGTGCGCGCGCATGACGGCGATCGCGAGGCGGGCCGCGCGGTCGCGCGGAAAACCGTAGATCCCGGTCGATATCGCTGGAAAAGCGATCGAGCGGATGTCGCCCGCTTCCGCGGCTCGGGCGAACGAGCTCTCGTATGCCGCGGTGAGCAATTCGTCTTCTCGATGCGTGCCGCCCCGCCAGACCGGACCAACCGCATGGATCACGTACCGCGCCCGGAGCCGGAAGCCAGGCGTGATCACCGCCTGCCCCGTTGGGCAGCGGCCGAGTGGCGCCGTCGCCCGCAGCAGCTCCGGGCCAGCGGCCCGGTGAATCGCGCCGTCCACTCCGCCGCCGCCGGCGAGCGCTTCGTTCGCCGCGTTGACGATCGCGTCGACATCGAGCGTGGTGATGTCAGCCTTGATGATCTCGATCATCGCCCGTGCCTAACGCTCAGCCGCAGCCTTCGACGAGCTCGACTTCCGGCGTTCGGCCGGCGCGATACCGCGTGACGATCTTGCCATCGGTCTCGAAGACGATCCGGTTCGGGGTATCGCCCGCTGTCGTTACGACGAGGTAATGGCCGTTAGGGAGGTACTTGTGGCGCTGTACCGTGATCTGGTTGCCGTACATCCTTCTGATCTGGTCCTCCGTATCCCCGACTCGCGCGCCTTCGGCTGTCGCGAGCGTCGAGTCGAGCACGTCGAACCGGACGACGGTATCGCTGGTGAGCATGACGTTGGCGTGAAGCCGGGTGCCATCGACTCCGTCGAGATAGCTGCACCCGTCGGTGCTGATGGTATCGGCCGGCAAACCGAGTGCGCGTCGTGCTTCCGCGGCGGTCATGCCGATTCTCACCGGTCCGACGTGATCGGAGTGGACCGACCAGGTGCTGTCCACCGGCCCCGTGTCCGCGGCTGCAGCCGGCGGCAGCGCCGAATCTCGCCGGTCATCACCGGATCTGGCACAGGCGGCCGCGAAGACGAGAACAGCAGCGCTCAGCAGCATAGCGTCAGTCACAAAGGCTCCGCGTGATCGAGAGGATGACGGCTGGCTAGTGTCCGCCGAGCTCGCGGTAACGAAAGCACGACACGAGATGATCGTTGACGAGGCCCGTCGCCTGCATGAATGCCTGGCAGATCGTCGAGCCGACGAACTTGAAGCCGCGCTGAAGGAGATCCTTGCTCAGCGCATCGGACTCCGCCGTCCGCGGCGGAACGTCACTCATCGTGCGCCGGCGATTCACCATCGGCTTCCCGCCGACGAATCGCCAGATGTAATCGTCGAAGCTGCCGAATTCGCGCTGCACCGCGATGAACGCCCGCGCATTGCCCCGCACGCTCGCGATCTTCTGGCGGTGCCTGACGATCGCCGGGTCCATCGCCAGCCGATCGATGTCGGCATCGGTGAAGCCACTCACCGCAACTGGATCGAACCCGGCGAACGCCTCACGATACCCCTCGCGCTTCTTCAGGATCGTCGACCAGCTCAGTCCCGCCTGGGCGCCTTCCAAGGTGAGGAACTCGAAGAACACCCGGTCATCGTGCACCGGTACTCCCCACTCCTCGTCGTGGTAGCGGACGTCGAGCTCCGCCACCGGCCAACTGCACCGCCGCAATGAGTTCGCGCCCATGCGCACAAGTTAGCGCGCCGCCGCTGAATGCACGACGCGCCCGGAAGATTCATCCTCCGGACGCGTCGTCCCCCACTGTTGCCGCCGTCGCTGCCTGCTTACGGCTTACAGCTCACGGCTTACAGCTGCAGTTCACGGTGTCGGATTCTTCGGCCGTCCGTCCGCGTCGAGCAGCACGATCTCGCCGAGTCCGAGCGACCGGATCCCGGGCTCGATCTTCTCCCGGTCGCCGATCACGACCCAGACCATCTGGTCATTGTTGACGAACTGCTTCGCCGCCGCGTTCACCGCCGCGTCGGTCGCATTGCGTACCTGATCGGAGTACGTCGTGTAGTAATCGTCAGGCAGGCCATACGTCACGATCTCGCCTAACGCTGACGACACCGCCGCGCCGGTCTCCCAGCGGCCGGCCAGCGTCTTGATCTGGCGATCCTTCGCGTCGTTGATCTCGGCGGTGGTCAGCGGGCGGTCGGTCACCGCGCTCTTGAGCTCCTTCACGACCTCGGACAGCGATTCCTTCGTCTTGTCGGTCTGCACCGGCGCCATCACCATCCACATGCGCTGGCCGCGAGCGTCGACCGGGAAGCTGAACGAGCCGTACGACCAGTGCTTGTCCTCGCGCAGGTTCATGTTGATGCGCGAGACGAACGCGCCGCCGAACGCGTCGTTGAAGATCTCGAAGGGAATCTCCTCGGCGTTCGCCTTCGGCGCGATCAGCTCGCCGGCGAGCACATATGATTGGTCGGCGCCGGGACGGTCGAGCAGGTACACCGTCTTCCGCGAGCGGCCGGCGACGTCGCTCACCTTCTTCGCCGGGATGTCGCCGGGCTTCCACGACGCGAATGCCTTCTCCAGCTTGGCGGTCAGCTCGGGCATCGTGATGTCACCGACCGCGACGATCGTCCCGTGATTCGGCTTGAACCAGGTGCGATGGAAGGCGACGAGATCGTCGCGCGTCATCGCCTTGACCGACGACTCGGTTCCGCTTCCGGTGAGCGGCTGGCCGTAGGCGTGGCCCGGACCGTAGAGCAGCAGCGGCAGCACCCGAAGGCCCATGCTGAACGGCTGCACCTTCTCCTGCTGGATGCCGGCGAGCGTGTTCTGCTTCACGCGATCGAGATCCGCCTGCGGGAACGACGGATGGAGGATCACGTCGGCGTAGAGCGTGAGCGCGGGGTCGAGCTTGTCCTTGAGCGCCGACATCGACACGCGATTGACGTCGAGCCCCGCGTTCGAGTTGAGGTTGACGCCTAACGATGCGAGCGCGTCGGCGATCTCGAGCGAGCTGCGCGACGTCGTCCCCTCGTCGAGCATCTGCATCGTCATCGCCGCGACACCGGGCCGGGACGGGTCATCGGCCGC
>JAICUE010000067.1 GCA_025936015.1 Gemmatimonadaceae bacterium | reverse complement strand
TTGATCACGTCGTCGCGGTTGACCCCGCGCGCGAATCCCTTGTCCTTCATCTTCTTCCGCACCGACGACGCCTCGACGTCGTGCACGCTCTTCGTCGGCTTCACCAGCGCGCTCGCCGTTATGAGCCCCGTCAGCTCGTCCACCGCGAACAACGCCTTCGCCATCCGCGTCTCGCGCGGGACGTTGCAGTAGGTCGCATGTCCGAGGATCGCCTGGAGGACATCCTCCGGATATCCCTTCGAGCGAAGAATGCGCACTCCCTCCGCCGGATGTTCTTCGGTCGCCGAATGCGAGGCGTTCGGAAACTTCTCGTAATCGAAGTCGTGAACGAGCCCGGTCAGTCCCCACCGTTCCGGATCCTCGCCGAACTTCGATGCATACGCCCGCATCGCCGCCTCGACCGAGAGCATGTGCTTCCGCAGCGAATCGCTCGCCGTGTACTCCTGAACCAGCGCCAGCGCCGATGCGCGGTCAGGCAGTGTATCGCTCATCGCCTCTTTCTCCCGGATCAAGCTCTTTCAATCCCACGCATCCACCCGTTTCGCTTCCACGCATCGAGCCCTTCACTCCCGAAATCAATCTCGCCCCTCAGTGCATCGGCCCCATCGATCCGCGCGCGCGTCCCGTCTTGAACAGCAGCAGCAGCGGCAGCGCGCCGACCAGCGCCAATCCGCTCAGGATGTAGATCTTCGAGAAGGCGAGCACGTTTGCCTGTCCCGTGATCTGCATGTCGATCACCTTCATCGCCTGCATCTTCGCCGTCGCCAGGTCGGCGCCGTGCGCCATCAGCGCTCGCGACATCGCGTCCATCCGCCCCAGCACCGCCGGATCGGTCGAGACGACGTGCTCGGTCAGCAAGGCCTTGTTCGTCTTGACGAACCGCGCCAGCATCGTCGCCATCAGCGCGATGCCTAACGATCCGCCGAGCTGCCGCGTCAGGTTGAACAGGCCGGTGCCCTGGTGCAGCTGCGCGACGTCGAGGTCGGCCATCGCCGCGTTGGTCAGCGGGACGAAGATCAGCCCGAGCCCCACTCCGCGATAGATCAGCGGCCACCACAGCTCATCCGTCCCTGAATCGTACGTCATCAGCGACAGCTTGTACATCGAATAGAAGAAGAGCAGCGCGCCGGCGACCACCGTGTAGCGTGCGTCGAGGCGCCGCGCATTCCGCCCGACGATCGCCATCGTGAACGCCGATGCCAGCGCCCCCGGCAGGATCACCTTCCCGGTCTGCCACGCCGTGAAGCCGTGCAGCTGCTGGAGGAACACCGGCAGGATGAACACCGATCCGTACAGCGCGAAGCCGAGCAGCGTCGCGAACGCGACGCCGGCGGTGAGCTGCCGCGACTTGAGCACCCGGAAGTCGATCACCGGCTCGTCGATCGTCAGCTCGCGCCAGATCAGCCCCGCCAGGGAGACAAACGCCACCACCGCCAGCGTCGTCACGAACCGCGAGTCGAACCAGTCATAACGCTCGCCGCGCTCGAGCATCCACTGCAGCGAGCCGATCCCGATCGCCAGCAGCAGGATCCCCCACCCGTCGATGCTCTCCGCCCGCTCCTGGTGCTCGGCGTTCGGCACGTAGATCCAGGTCATGATCGCCGCGGCGATCCCGAGCGGGACGTTGATGTAGAAGATCCACGGCCAGCTGTAGTTGTCCGTGATCCAGCCGCCTAACGTCGGGCCGATCGTCGGGCCGACCATGACGCCCATCCCGAAGATCGCCATCCCCATCCCCGCTTCTTCCGGCGGGAACGACTCGTACAGCGTCGACTGCGCCGTCGACAGCAGCGCCCCGCCGCCGATCCCCTGGATCACCCGCCAGAACACCAGCGCGCCTAACGATCGCGACGCGCCGCAGAAGAACGACGCCATCACGAACAGCAGGATCGATCCCGTCAGGTAGCGCGTCCGGCCGAAGTGCGCCGACAGCCACGCCGACAACGGGATCACGATCACGTTGGCGATGATGTAGCCGGTCGAGACCCAGGCGATCTCGTCGAGCGTCGCGCCGAGGTTCCCCATCATGTGGGGGATCGCGACGTTGACGATCGATGTGTCGATCAGCTCGAGCACCGCGGCGAGCGTGACCGATATCGCGATCAGGTACTTGTAGCGATATCGGTCCTCGCTCGCCTGCGGCGCGGCGTACCCGACCGGCGCAGCCGCGGTCGCCATGCGAGACTACTTGGTCGCGACGTGCACGTTCACCGACATCCCCGGCCGCAGCGGCTGCGTCGCCGAGCAGGTCTTCACCACCGCGATCCGCACCGGGATGCGCTGCACGACCTTGGTGAAGTTGCCGGTCGCGTTGTCCGGCGGCAGCAGCGCGAACTTCGCGCCCGTTGCCGCGCTCACGCTCTCGACCTTCCCGGTCGCCGTGCACCCGTACGCGTCGACGTCGATGTCCACCGGCTCGCCGACGCGGATGTCGCCGAGCTGCGTCTCCTTGAAGTTCGCCGTGATGTACGTGCCCGTGTCGCTGACGATCGTCATCAGCGGCTGCCCGGCCTGCACGAGCTGCCCGACCTCGACCTGCTTCTTCGAGACGATTCCCGACGCCGGCGCGGCGACGCGCGTGTACTCGAGCTGGAGCTTCGCGTTGGCGACCGCGGCATCGGCGCCGGCGAGCCGCGCCTGCGCCAGCTTCACTCCCGCTTCGGCACTCGCGACCGTCGCACCCGCGGCACCCGCCGAGCGCTCGAGCGCCTGCAGGTTCGCCGCTGCCGCATCCGACGCGGCGACCGCGGCGTCGAGCTGCTGCGACGAGACGATCTGCTTCGCCGCGAGCTCGCGCATGCGCCCGAGATCGGCGACCGCCTTGTCGCGCGCCGCGCGCGCGGCGACGATCTGCGACTGCAGCGCCCCCTCCTGCCCGGCGGCGGCAGCGACCTGCGCCTGCGCCTGGCCACCGGCGCCCGAGCTCGCTCCCGCCCCGGCTCGCGCCGCCGCCAGCTCGGCGTTCGCCTGCTGCAGGCGGACCGCGTACTCGGAGCTGTCGATCCGAACGAGGATCTGCCCCTCCTTCACGCTGTCGTTCTCCTGGACCGTCACCGCGTCGACGTAGCCGCCGACCTTGGCGAGTACGGGAATCAGGTGGCCGTCCACCTGCGCGTTGTCGGTGGATTCATGAGCACGGCCATACCACCACTGCTTCCCGAACCAGACGAGGCCGGCGATGACGATGATGGCGATGATCGGGATGATGCGCTTGCGGTTTGCCATAACGGCGATCAGTTGCGAAGAGAAGAGATGAAGGCTGCTGGTGCAGTGGAGACGACGATTGGGACGACTACCTGATGCTCACCGCGCCGCCCTCGGCGCGGGCGAGCGAGACGCGCGCCGACTGGAACAGCGTCAGCGCGTCGAGCAGCTGGTTCCGCGCCGCCGTGAGGCCTAACGACGCGGTGACGACGTCGGCGTTGCCGCCGACGCCGGCGGTGAAGCGCTCGCGCGCCTGCGACACTTCCTGCTCGGCGAGGCGGACCCGCTCGCGGGCGGCGTCGACCTGTTCGCGCGAGGCGCCGAGGTCGAGCAGCGCCGAGCGGACGTCGACACCCGCCTGCTCGCGCAGGTCACGGCGGCGGACGTCCACCTCGTTGGTGACCGCGCGCTGCTCCTCGATCCGTCCCTCGCGGCGCAGGCCGTCGAAGAGGGGAAGCGAGATCTGTACGCCCCAGTCGTAGGTGTTGAGGAGGTGCTTGGCGTTGAGGCCGATCGCGCCCTGGTCGCCGAACAGCCCGAAGCTCGGGAGCCGCTCCGCCTGGATGGCGCGGATCGACCGCTTCGCGGCGTCGTACTGCGCATTCGCCGCCCGGAGGTCAGGACGGTTCGCCAGCGCGCGCTCGGTCGCCTCGTTCGCGTCAGGCAGGCTGTCGCTCATCGCCAGCTGGTCGAGCGAATCGGCCAGCTCGACGTTGACATCGAGCGAGATGCCCATGGTCCGCAGCAGCTCGAGTCGCGCCCGCGAGCGCTCCGAGCGCGCCGCGATCAGTGCGGCGCGCACTCCCGCCGCCTGCGCCTCGGCGCGAGTGACGTCGAGGCCGGTGCCCGTTCCCGCCTTCAATGTCGACCGCGCGATGCTGAGCAGGTCGGCGGCGAGCGTCGAGTCGTCGCTCCGCGCGACGAGCTCGGCGTCGGCGCGCAGCGCGCGGAGGTAGGCTGCCGCCGTCTGCGCCGCGGCGGTTTCGGATGCTGTCTCGGCATCGGCGTCGCTCGCGCGAACCGCCGCCTGCGCGGCGCGAACACGCGCCAGCGCGGCGAGGTCGACGACGTTCACCGATGCGCGCGCCCGGAGGTCGGTGGTGACGACCGGTCCGGCGACCTGGCCGTTCGGGTCGAAGAGCGGCGGCTGCCCCGGCGCCGACGGCAGCGTGATGCCGAAGGTGACGGTGTTGAAGGTGCGTCCCGAGCGGAGCGCGCTCGCCGACGCGTTAGGCAGGAGGTCGGCGCGGCGCTGGGTGACGCGGGCGCGCGCCTCGGCGGCCCGGAGGCGGCCCGTCTCGGCGGTCGGCGACTGCCGCGCCGCGAGGCGAACGGCATCGCCGAGGGTGAGGACGAGCGTCTGGCCCGGCGCCGGGTTGGCGGTGGTGCTGTCCTGCGCGGAGAGCGCGAGCGGAGCGACGAGGCAGGCGAGAACGAGCGCCGAACGGCCGAGCCGTCGCGGAACGTTAGGCAGTGCGGGCGATGTCAATGCGGTAGTCATGAATGCGAACGCGGCGCGGCTCGCGCCGGCGAAGGATGCGCGCGCTCACGGTCGGCCCGGAGCGCGGCGCGGAGGAAGTCCGACAGTTGCTCGAACATCACCTTGTCCGAGGCGACGGCGAGGTGGGGCATCTGGATGCGCTTCGTCCGCCAGAGTCCGTGGATGACGAAGACGCCCATGATCATCCGGGCCGTCGCGGCCGGATCGCTCTGGCGGTAGACGCCGGCGGCGATCCCGTCACGAACGATGCCACTGACCAGTCGATGTCCCCGGGCGATGACCTCGGTGCCATAAAAGCGCGCGAGGTCGGGAAAGTTCGGGATCTCGCTGGTGACGAGCCGGTGGACGCGCTCGAAGGTCGGCGTGCAGATGAACGCCCAGTAGCGATGCATGAACGCTTCGAACTGCTCTTCCGGCGAGCCGGTGGTGAGCACCGACTCGGCGTGTTCCAGCTCGGCGACGAGCGTCGAGCGGATGACCGCGCGAAAGAGCTCGTCCTTGTTCGGGAAGTAGAGGTAGATCGTTCCCTTGGCGAGCCCGGCACGCCGCGCGATGTCATCGAGCCGCGCGGCAGCGAGCCCCTTCTCGCCGAAGACGTCGAGCGCGGCCTCGAGGATCTGACTCGGGCGCTCGTCGGGCCGGCGGCGGCGCGGAGTCGCGGCACGCTGCTGGGTGGGGCGCTTGCGGGTCGATTTTGCGGGGCGGGACGGCATTGATCTACGAGCGCGTGCGGGTGGTGCGGTGTTCCCGGGAGTGCGCCGGTCGGGGCCGGATCACCGGCCGCGGCGGGAACGGTCCGCCGCGACCGGCGACCGGAATTACTGACCGGTCAGTCACTAAACATAAGGGAGCCGGGCTGCCGAATCAAGCCCCGCGGCGAAGCCGCCGAACGCGATCAGCGGTAAGCAGTGAGCGCACGGCGTTGGAGTACCTGAGCACTCCGCCGTGCGCTGCCCGCTTACCGCTTGTCACCTGCTGCGAAATCTGCGCGCCTAACGCGCCCAAGGCGCCGCTACTGCTGCGTCTGCGCCGCCGCCGGCGTCTCCGCCTTCTCTCCCGCGTACTTCTTGTTCGTCAGGTGCACGATCCCCCAGGCGATCAGGAACACCGCGATCCCCCCGATGATCAGGCCCATGTATCCCGCACTCTTGTCGCCCGGCAATGGTGCCGCCATGTCACGCCTCGCTGTCGGAAAGAGAAGCAGCGCCGCCCTCAGGCGACGCGCACCGTCGTCATCGTGTCGTCCTTCGTGATCTTCTTCATCACGTCGAGCCCCTGCGTGATCTTGCCGAAGACGGTGTGCACCCCGTTCAGGTGCCGCGTGTTGTCCTCGCTCAATACCATGAAGAACTGGCTCCCGCCGGTGTCCTTTCCGGCGTGCGCCATCGACAGCGCGCCGACTTCGTGCTTCCGCGGGTTGCCCGCGGTCTCGCACTTGATCTTCCACCCGGGGCCGCCGGTGCCGATGCGCGGATCGCCAGGCTTCAAGTCGCGCGACAGCGGATCGCCACCCTGCACGACGAAGTCGGGAATCACGCGATGGAATTTCACGCCGTCATAGAAGCCGGAGTTCGCCAGCTTCTCGAAGTTCTCGACGGTCTTCGGAGCATCCTTCTCGTACAGCTCCGCGACGATGGTGCCGCGGTTGGTTTCGAATGTCGCCTGCTTCGCCACTCTGACCTCACCCTGTTGGAGTTCACGACGGGATGGAAGTTCACCACAACCCATCTCCCGGCGCAACCGCCAACACCCAATGCCCTCGCCGCCGTCGGGTGACGGCTGACAGCTGATGGCTACCGGCTGCGGTTCGCTAACGGCTAACGGCCCGCTGCTCCACTCGTCGCGTCCACCTTGTACACCCGCGCGACCTTGCACCCCTCGAGCTCGGCCGGACTGAACGTCCAGCGCGACAGCGTCCGCTTCACGTCCTGACCGAGCCAGGGATGACTCGCCTTCTTCACCTTGAAGGTCTTCATCACCGGCTTCCCCAGCGTGTCGATGACGACCGTCGTGTGAACGTCGGCGTATCCGCTGCGCCCGATCACCCCCGGCGGAAATGGTCCCGCCAGCAAGCGCGTCGGCTGCGACACGGGTGTCGGCAGCTTCTCCACCTGCAATGCCGGATTCGACTTCGCGCGTGCACGCACCTCCGCGCAGTGCGCCGGTCCCTTCTCGGCGACCGCCAGCCGCGCATTCGACGATGGCGCCGGATTCGACGCGCACGCAGCCATCACTACTGCGGCGATCGCCGCATGCGCCACATCACGCCGCGCCGCGCGCGGTATCGGTTCAGAAAATTTCATGACGGACGGAGAGTGATCAGAACGTCGAGCTGCGCCGCGTCAGGCTGCGTCGCGCAGCGTCGTCCGTAGCAGCGCGCAGAACTCGGGGAAGAGCACCGGATCGAACGCACCGACGTCCGAGCTCATGATGTCGAGCGCCTTCTCCTGCGTGAACGCCTTCCGATATGGACGATCGGTTGTGAGTGCGTCGTACACGTCGGCGATGCAGAGAATGCGCGCGGCGAGCGGGATCGCGTCACCCGCGAGCTGGTCGGGATAACCGCGGCCGTCCCATCGCTCGTGGTGGTTGCGGATGATCGGCAGCACGTCCCACGGGAACTCGACGTCGGACAACAGCTCCGCGCCGGCGAGCGCATGGCGCTCCATGATTCGCCGCTCCTCGTCGCTGAGCGGACCGGGTTTCGTCAGGATCCCGATCGGCACGACGATCTTGCCGACGTCGTGCAGCAGCGCGCCGACGCGGAACCAGAACATGGTCATCGCGTTGAACCCGGCGCGCTCGGCGAGCGCGCACGCGTACTTCGAGACGCGCTCGCAGTGACCCTGCGTGTACGGATCCTTCGCTTCGATCGATCCGCTCCATCGGGCGACGACGTCGTGGAAGCGCTGCTCGAGACGCTGCGCCCGCTCGCCTACGTCGGCGAGATCGCGCCGCGCCCTCAGCCCGGCGAAGATGTGGTGCGCCTGGCTCAACGCGCGCAGCATCTCGCGGTTCCGTCCGAGCTGACACGCGACCTCGGCGATCTCGCGCAGCGTTTCTGCTTCGAGCAGCGGGTCATGCAGCTCGCGTGCAGTCGCCAGTGCGCGGACGAGGTAGTCGTCGGCGACCGCGGGCTCGCCGCTCTCACGCGCCGCGATTCCACGCAGCTTCAGCGTCTCACCATGGACGCGCGCGTCGCTCGCCGCGTCGCTCGCGAGGATCATGTCGCAGGCCGATGTCGCGCGGGCGATGTCGCCGCGCGCGATCCAGAGCTGGATGCGGTTCACCTCGACCATCGTCGCCGCGCCCGCGTCGCCGACCTCGTTGCACAGCGACAGTGCCTCGTCGTACGCGCGGTCGGCGTCGTCCCAGCGAGTGAGGGTGGTGTAGAGCATCCCCATGTTGCTGAGCAGCCGCCCGAGATGTGCGCGCCTGCCTAACGTCCTGTAGCCGGCCAGGCTGCTCTGGTAGTGCCGCAGCGCGGTCGTCATGTTGCCGCGCACGCTCTCGATGATGCCGAGGTTCTGGTCGATCATCGCGACGAGCGCGGCATCGCGGGCCTGCAGCGCGGAGGACCGCGCGGCGCGATAGAGCCACTCCGCCTCGTCGAGCTCTCCGCGATGCCAGCGGCAGGCGGCGAGCATGTTCTGCACGTGCGCCGCGCAGCTGATGTCACCGGCCGCATTGGCGGCGATGAGCGCGACCTGGCCGACGTCGATCGCCGTCTCGAGCTGCGAGCGCTCGTAGTGAATCCGTCCGAGCCGCCGCAGCGTCGTCGCGGCGAGGGCGGTCGCCGTCGCCGGCAGCTCGTGCAGCGCTCGCTCATAGAGCACGATCGCCGCGTCCCGATCGCCAGCGGTGTAGGCATCGTCGGCGGCGCGCACCAGCGCTTCAGCCGCGGTCGTCACGGGTGGCGCGACGAGCACGAGCTCGGGCCCGGTCATCAGCGTCACGCGATCGCCTCCCCGCCGAGCAATCCACTGCGCGCCTTGGCGATCTGCCTCGCGCGCGTGGCTGCCGCCGAGGGAAGCACCGGCGGGTGGCCAGCGCCCGCTGCCTCGCCCGCGCGCTGAAGCAGCCGCGCGAGCGTCGGCCGCGAGATCCCGAGCATCCGCGCCGCGGCGCTCCGATTGCCGCGGGTGTGCGCCAGCGTCAGTCGTGCGGCCTCGACCTCGATCTCGGCGAGCGAGGTTCCCCCGCGCGCCAACACGATTTCGCCGATGCTGTCTGCTTCGCCGACTCCGTTGCGCAGCGTCCGGCGCTGGATCATCAGGTGCCGCGCCCGGATCACGCCGTCCCCGCCGCTGAGGATCTCGGCGCGTTCGACGACGTTGCGCAGCTCGCGGACGTTGCCGGGCCAGTCGTGCGAGCGAAGGGCATCGACTGCGTCAGGCGCGAGCAGCTTCACCCCGCGCCCCTGGTCGGCGGCAACTTCCTGGAGGAATCGGGTCGCGAGGAGGATCGTGTCCTCACCGCGGTCCCGCAGCGCCGGGATGTCCACCCGGAAAACGTTGAGTCTATAGAAGAGGTCAGGCCGGAACTCGGCGCGCGCGACGAGGTCGTCGAGGGCGATGTTCGTGGCCGCGATGATTCGGCAGCGGACGGGGATCTCGCGAGCGCCGCCTAACGGTCGAATGAGGCGCGACTCGAGCGCCCGCAGCAGCTTTGGCTGGAGCGTCAGCGGGAGCTGGTGGATCTCGTCGAGGAAAAGCGTCCCATCGGCGGCGAGCTCGAACAATCCCTGTTTTCGCGCATGCGCGCCGGTGAAGGCGCCCTTCTCGTGGCCGAACAGTTCCCCCTCGAGCAGCGTGTCCGGGATCGCCGCGCAGTTGACCGCGACGAATGGGGCGTCGGCGGTCGGGCCGCCATAGTGAATGCCGCGGGCGAACAGCTCCTTTCCCGTTCCCGTCTCGCCAGCGAGGAGCACCGTCGTCCGCGCGGTTGCCGCGACCAGGCGAGCATTCTCGACCGCGGCGCAATGTGCCGGGCTTCGCCCGAGCAGGCACTCGAACCCGAGGCCGACGGAGCCGCCGGCGGCGGCGGACTCGTCGGTCGGCGCGGGCACTTTCGGCGTGTCCATGGCTCGGCCTCGGCTAAACGAACGGGGTGGCG
>JAICUE010000084.1 GCA_025936015.1 Gemmatimonadaceae bacterium | reverse complement strand
GCGAGGAGCTCGATGCGGTGCTCCCAGACGGCGCGGAGTGTCGAGTAGATCTCGACGCCGCGATCGACGTCCGCGCGCGTCGTGATTCCCGCCTCACGCAGGCGCCCGAGTGCCGCGAGGTAGCGGCGGCGCCAGCGTTCGCGTGTCGCGGCATCCGGCGGTTCGCCATGCGCGGCCTTTCCCTTGAAGTTGTAGGCCTGGTCGAGCAGGTCGGTTTGCCTGAGCAGCGAGCGCCAGAGCAGGGCGAGCGCCGTCGATTCCTTCAGCCACGCATGGACGTCGTCGTCGAGCGCGCTCTTGATCAATGCCACCGTGTCGAGGCCAAGGTTGATCGGCGCGGACATCGAATAGAACGGGTCGCGAAAGCGGAAGAGCGAGAGCACCGGGTAGAAGTGGTGCGCTTCCTTCACCTTGGTGGCTTCCGCGCCCATCTCGGCGAGGACGCTGTACGTCGAGTCGAAGCTGTCATGCGCGCCGAGGCTCGCGAGCAGCTCGGCGGCGTCGGCGGTCTCGTTCGTCATCATGAAGAGCTTGATGCCGAAGGTGTTCCGCTCGCGGAGCGCGGTGTACACCTGCATCAGGTACGTCAGCGTCAACGTCATGACCGAGACGCCGATCAGTGAATTCGCGAGGAAGAGCAGCCGGTAGGCGAAGGTGGCTGGAACGAAATCCCCCTCGCTGATGAAGGAGAGGCTCGTCGATCCGGCGTACAGCGCCGAGAGGAAGTCGCGTGGCGTCGCACCGTGACTGTAGCGGACCCCGGTGCCGAGCGCCGGATGGATGATGAGCGCCGTGCCTAACGCGAGCAGGAGCGCCCACGTCCCGACCAGCGAGACGAGCACGGCCGGCGCGCAGAACGACAGCACCTTGCCGCGATTGCGTCCGAACAGCCGCGCGGTCGGCTTGAATATCCGCCAGATGCTGCGCGCGAGGCGCGGACTGAGGATGCCGGTCCCCGCGCGCGCATAGAGCACCGTGAGGAAGACGTCGAGCAGGACGAAGAGAACGACGATCGCTCCTGCTGCCTGCTCGAATCGAAAGCTCACGCGCTGCGGATCCTAGAGACTGAAGACGAAGAGCATCCCGCCCCAACTCGTCCAGCGCGCCAGGTCCGGAAGGGTGCTGCCGCGCTCGCGAACATCGTAAGGCAGGTTCGCGGCCACGTCGCCGGCGATGAGCAGTCCCATGTCCCCGCCGATGCCGGCATACACTGCGACGTACTGCTTCCCGTCAGGCCCGGTGTAGGTCATCGGCGCGCCGACGATTCCGGAGCCGACCTTGAACTTCCACAGCACCGTTCCGGTTCGCGCGTCCGCCGCCTTGAGCCAGCCGTCGAGCGTCCCGTAGAAGACGACGTCGCCCTTCGTCACGAGCGCGCCGCTCCACACGGGAAACGGCTCCTGGATTCCCCACGCTTTTTTCCCGGTGGTCGCATCCCACGCGATGAACTCGCCGCGATAGCCACCGGGCCCCGCGACCTCGGGGGCATTCGCGCCGATGTACGGCGTACCGGCGATGTAGCTGACGTCGCGCGTCTCGAAGTCCATGCAGAGATTGTTCGTCGGGACGTAGAACAATCCGGTGTTCGGCGAGAACGCCGCCGGCTGCTGGTTCTTGCCGCCCTCGAGGCTCGGGCAGATGGTGCTGATCTTCTTTCCCGGCGCCGGCACCTTGTCGGGGTTGAGGATCGGCCGCCCCGTCGCGAGGTCGACGCCGGTCGCCCAGTTCATCGGGACATACGCCTTGGCCAGCAGCACCTGGCCCGTCGCCCGGTCGATGGTGTAGGCGAATCCGTTGCGGTCGAAGTGGACGAGGACCTTGCGGGTCGTCCCGCCTAACGGCAGGTCGGCGAGGATGTTCTCGTTGACCGCGTCGTAGTCCCAGAGATCGTGTGGCGTCGGCTGGAACGCCCAGACCATGTCGCCGGTGTCGGCGTCGCGGGCGATGATCGCGGCGCTCCACTTGTTGTCGCCCGGACGCCCTTGGCCATTCCACGGCCCCGGGTTCGACGTGCCGTGATAGATGAGATTCAGCTCCGGGTCGTACGAGATCCACCCCCACACCGTCGCCCCGCCCACCTTCCACGATTCACCGGGCCAGCTCTTCGTCCCCTGGTTCGGTCCCTTGTCCTGCGGATAGAACGGCTTGAATCGCGCACCCGCCTTGATGTCGCGATCGGGCCCGACGTTGTACGCGCGCCACAGCTGCTTGCCGGACACCTCATCGATCGCCGCGATCCAGCCGCGTACTCCCATCTCGCCGCCGCTCGAGCCGACGATGACCTTGTTGTGCACGACGATCGGCGCCATGGTGATCGTCTCACCGCGGGTGAGATCGCCCATCTTCGTCCGCCAGAGCACCGCGCCGCTCGCCGCGTCCACCGCGACGGTGTGACCGTCGAGCAGGTTGTAGAAGATCTTCCCGTCCGCGTATGCCGCGCCGCGATTGACGACGTCACAGCAGGCGAGCCCGACCGCGGTCTGCGCGTTCTCCGGCCGAGCCTTCCACTTGAGCGGCTGGCCCTCGGTGGCCAGGTCGAGCGCGTACGAAACGTTAGGGTACGGCGTGACCAGGTACATCGTGTTGTTGACGACGAGCGGCGCGCCCTCGTGGCCGCGAAGGACGCCGGTCGAAAAGGTCCAGGCCGCATGGAGATCCTTCACGTTCGCGGCGGTGATCTGGGTCAGCTCGCTGTACCGCGAATTGGAGTAATCCGCGGCCGGCATCGGCCACTCACCGGGCGGCCCGCTCCGCGGCGCCGCGATGCGCGTACCGGCCACCGTGACCGGCGTCGAGCTCGCCGCCGATGTTGCGCCCCGCGCCGTCGAGTCGGCACGCGTGGTCGCGCCCTTTCCGCAGGCGCTCAACGTCAGGCCTAACGTCGCCGCCACCGCGGCCGCCCACCGGCCGGCGTCCGCGCTCACTGTGCCGCCGCCGGCAGCAGGTAGTCCTGCGAGGCGATGCACTGCCAGCGTCCGCCGAGCTTCATCCAGGTATCGGTGTAGCGGTAGCGATGATCGAACGGTCCTTGCGCGCCGTGTCCCTTCATCCAGAGGATCCCGGTCACGACCGCCGTGTTGCCGTACACTATCGCGTGCATCCCGTCGTTCCCGGCGCTGGTGACGGTGTCCGTCCCGCTGGTGAACGACGCGATCCCCTGCTCGCGGTTCATCGTCCCGCTCTCGTCGGAGTAGATCCACTTCGGCGCGACGAGCCTCCGCACCGTCGCCGCGTCCCGATGGACGACACCCTCCGCCCAGCGATTCTCGAGCGCGTAGAGCGTCTTCTGCGTCGCGGTGGGCACGGCCGTGGACGAATCGCTGGAGTGCGCGCCCTGCTGCGCGAAGAGTATCGAGGCGGGGGCTGATGCGAGCGCGAAAAGCACTAACCAGCGTGCGGATAGTAGGCGGTTTGTCATGCCGAATGTTGTCACGACGAGGGAGACACCGCCAGCGCTGCGGCGGGGAGAACTGCGGGGAAAGGCGGGATTGGATTTACAGGAGGCACGGAGGACGCGGAGGGTTGGGGAACGGCGGGGGAGCTGTGCTGCAGATCAGTCAACGGCTCAGTGACAACCGTCCCCCCGACAACAACCGTCCCCGATAGCCAACGGCACCGGGAAGTTCGACAGCTCAGCGTCGATTTTCTCCGCGCCGCCGTGGCTCCTGTAGAAGTGCCGTTCTCACAGCACAAGTCGCTTGACCCCGTCCTTCAACAGCTCGACGTGAAAGTTGCAGATGATCCCGGCTCGGAGGCCGGTGAGCTTCAGATAGGTAAGCACCTGCGCCGAGATGACGGGTGGCAAGCGCTCGACAGCCTTGACCTCGACGAGAACCGACCCATCGACGACGAGGTCGATCCGATAGCCAACCTGGAGCTCGACGCCTTTGTATCGCAGGGGCACCGCGACCTGCCGCGCGACTGTGCGTCCACGAAGGGTGAGCTCGTGAGCAAGGCAGCTTTCATACGCCGATTCGAACAGTCCGGGACCGAGCGCGCGATGGACTTCGATCGCCGCGCCGATGATCTCGCGCGTCAGCGTGTCGTCCGAGGCGGAAACGTGAGTGTTCATGCTCGACGATGCGCTGCGCCGTCATCGATCCGTCATCTGCGGGGAGCGAGGGGTCTCGCAACCGCGGCGAAGCGACGGGTATTCATGACAGGAGGCACGGAGCACACGGAGCGTTTGCTGAATGCGAAAAGAGGGAGCAGCCATTTCAATCATGCGAGACCGGGTTTCTGCTTTGCACTACACAATGAAGAAGCCAAACTTGCTGCACCGTCGTCACCAAACCCTCCGCGTCCTCCGTGCCTCCTGTAAAGAACACCCGCCGTTCTCCCCGCCGTTCTCCCGCCCCGCTTGACACCGCAGTCCTCCCCGCCTAGACTCCGATCCACAACTGATGCTTCGTGGTGATTTGCCGCCTATTGCCGCCACGTAAAACAAAGTGCTAAAATGCGACGCGCCCGGCGGCCATCCATTCGCCCGGGCGTTTTCGTTTTCCGAGAGACGGTTCGCGCACCACGTCTCTCGTCAGCACCCGGCCCGGCGGCCAAGCCCTGGCGACTGGAGTGCTCGATGGCGACGACCAACACTGAACGAACCGCGGCACCGGCGACTGCGCCGCTGCACACGAACCCGCTGCAGCACCCCGCTGCCGCGACTCGCCTCGCGACGATCAATGGCGAAGGCGCGCTCGACGTCCTCTGTCGCGCCGCGGTGCTCGAGGCCGAAGGCCGTCGCATCGCCATGCTCGCGATCGGCGAGCCGCACTTCGACGTCGCGCCCCACATCGTCGAGGCGGCGGTCCAGGCGCTCCACGACGGCGATGCGCGCTACGGCCCGCCGGCCGGGATCGCCCCCCTCCGGGCGTCGATCGCCGCAACGTTAGGCAGCCGCGGGGTTCCGGCGAGCGCCGACGACGTCATCGTCACCCCAGGTGCGAAGCCGATGCTGCTTTACGCCTTTCTCGCCACCGTCGAGCCGGGCGCGGAAGTGCTCATCCCCGATCCGGGCTTTCCCGTCTATCCGTCGCTCACCCGGTTCACCGGCGGTGTGCCGGTCGGCTACGCACTCGACGCGGCGCGCGCGTTCACCCCGAGCGTCCCCGACATCGCTTCCAGGATCACGCCGCGGACGCGCGTCCTCGTGCTCAATGCGCCGCACAACCCGACGGGCGGCAGCATCGACGCGCGCACGCTCGAGGAGATCGCCGAGCTCGTCCTGCGTCACGACCTGTTCGTCATCTCCGACGAGATTTACGGGCGCATCTCCTATCACGGCGCCGCGACGCCGAGCATCGCCGCGCTGCCCGGACTCCGCGACCGGACGATCGTGGTCGACGGCTTCTCGAAGGCGTACGCGATGACGGGCTGGCGGCTCGGCTACGGGCTCGCCCCGCACTGGCTCGTCGAACGGCTGAAGACCCTCGTCGTGAACGGCCACACCTGCACGCCGCCATTCATCCAGCGCGCCGGCGTCGCTGCCCTTACCGGGGCGCAGGATAGCGTGGTCTCGATGGTTGCCGAGCTGCGCCGCCGCCGTGACGAGGTGGTGAGCGCGTTAGGCAGGATCCCCGGTGTTCGCTGCGCGACGCCGTCGGGTGCGTTCTACGCCTTCCCGGACGTGAGCGATGTCATCGCGGCCACCGGCCTCACCGCGCCGCAGCTTGCCAACCGCCTGCTCGAGGAGCACGACGTCGCCCTCCTCCCGGGCAATGGCTTCGGCAGCGCCGGCGCATCGAACTTCCGCATCTCCTTCGCCGGCACCGCCGACGCTGTCCGCGACGGGATCGCCCGCGTCGCCAGTGGACTCGCCGCGATCACCGCGTCGCACACCGCTCATGCCGCTCCGCGCCAGTCGGCGCCGACGGTCGCCTAACGCTCCGAGGATACGATCATGACGACGACCCGCGCGACCGCGCTCCAGCAGGCGCCAGCGAAGAAAGTCACCGTTGCCACCCTCGCCGCCCTCCGCGCCCGCGACGAGAAAGCGGTGTTCGTCACCGCGTACGACTATCCGACCGCGGTCTACGCCGATCGCGCCGGTGTCGACATGCTGCTCGTCGGCGACTCTGCGGCGATGACGGTCCTCGGCCTCCCGACCACCGTCGGCATCAGCCTCGACGAGATGCTAGTCTTCGCCCGCGCGGTCTGCCGCGGCGCCAAGCGCGCGTTCGTCGTCGGCGACCTGCCGTTTCTCTCGTATCAGCCCTCCGACGAGGCGGCGATCCGCAGTGGCGGCGCGTTCATCGCCGCTGGCTGCGACGCGGTGAAGTGCGAGGGTGGCCAGCGCATCGCGCAACGCGTGCGGGCGATGACCGACGCCGGCATCGCCGTCATGGGACACCTCGGGCTCACGCCGCAGAGCCTCGGCCAGCTCGGCGGCTATCGCGTGCAGGGGAAGACCCTTGCCGCGGTCGAGCGCTTGACGGAAGACGCGCTCGCCCTCCAGGAAGCTGGCGCGTTCTCGGTGCTCCTCGAGGCGGTGCCGGCCGAAGCCGCCGCGTACCTCCGCGAACGGGTGGACATCCTCGTCTACGGGATCGGCGCCGGCCCCGACGTCGATGGGCAGCTCGTCATCTCCAACGACGCGTTAGGCAGCTTCGTCGGCGACATCCGACCGCGCTTCGTCAAGCGCTACGCCGACGTCGGCACGCTCGTCGAGGCAGCGTTCCGGAACTACGCCGCCGACGTGCGTGCCCATCGCTTCCCGGCGCCGGAGCATTGCTACCCGATCGACGCCGATGAAGAGGCTGCGATCCACGCGGCGCGCCCGTCGATCGTCGCGGCCGTGGCGCCGGCCGCCGAACCGGGACCCGCACTCCCGGTCATCGATCCGTCGACCGCGCGCGAGCTGCGCGATGTCCGCGCCGCGCGTGCCTTCGCCGAGGCGCGGGCATGAGTCGAACGGTTCACGTCGCCGTCCCGGCATCGACGTCGAACCTCGGCGCCGGGTTCGACTGCGTCGGTGTCGCGGTCGACCGCTGGCTGAGCGTGAGCGCGACACTCGAAGACTCGCCGCGTGATTTCAGCATCGTGCGCAAGGGCACGCTCACGGCGCTGACGATCGCCGCAGCGGATGACCGGCTCATCGCCGGTTTTCACGCGGCCTGCCGCCGCGCGCGGCGCGACCTGCCTGACGGCGTCAGCTTCGCCGCGACGTCAACCATCCCGATCGGACGCGGCCTCGGCTCGTCCGCGTCGGCGACGCTCGCCGGAGCGCTCGCAGCGAACGCGTTGCTCGACCTCGGGCTGAACGATCGCGCGATCGCGCTGCTGTGCGCCGAGGTCGAGGGACATCCCGACAACGTGGTGCCGTCGCTGTACGGCGGCGCGCGGCTGGCGCTCGTCGACGGCGACGGCGCGCTCCTCGTCGCGCCCCTGCAGGTCCATGAGTCGCTCGCGCTCGTCTTCGCGATTCCCGATTTCGCCGTCGAGACGTCGCATGCGCGGTCGGTGCTGCCGCCATCGCTGCCGCACGCGACGGCGAGCAGGGCCGCAGCGTTAGGCGCGGCGCTGGTGCAGGGGCTCGCGACCGGCGACGAGAAGCTCGTCGCGGCCGCGCTCGCGGACGTGCTGCACGTCCCGTTTCGGCAGCGCCTGATCCCGGGGTTCGATGCCGTGACACGGGCCGCGCGCCGCGCCGGTGCATTCGGCGCGACACTCAGCGGCTCGGGCTCGACGATCGTTGCGGTCGCGACGGTCGAGAACGCCTCAGCGGTTGCCGCCCAGATGGTCGCCGCCTGGCGCAGCGCGAACGTCGCTGCCGAGTCGCTGGTGAATCCGGCGAACGTCCGCGGCGCGGCGGTCGATGCCGGGACTCCAGCCGAACAAGCACATCAACATTCGTCAACGATTCTTACTTCTTGAACAGGAGGTCTGCATGGCTGTCACCCTTCATCTCCCAACCATCCTCGCCAAGCTCGCCGATTCGCGGGCGCTCGAGGCGAGTGGCTCGACCGTCGGCGAGGTCGTCTCGGAGATCGCCGGCCGGTATCCATCGCTTGCGCCGAGGTTGCGCGACGACGAGGGTAACCCGTATCCCTTCGTGACCTTCTACCTCAATGACGAGGACATCCGCTTCCACGGCGGCTTCGCGGCGACGGTCGCCGACGGAGACGAGATCGCGGTCGTTCCGGCGATCGCTGGAGGCTGAGTGATGAGCGCCACCGTGACACGAGACATTCTCCGCGACAGCGAGCTCCCCGATCTCTCCTCGGATGAGATTCTCCGCTACAGCCGGCACCTCATCCTCCCCGAGGTGGCGCTCGACGGGCAGCGCCGGCTCAAGAGCGCGCGCGTGCTCCTCATCGGCGCCGGCGGGCTCGGCTCGCCGCTCGCATTGTATCTGGCCGCGGCCGGGGTCGGAACGTTAGGCCTGGTCGACTTCGACGTCGTCGACGTCACCAACCTGCAGCGCCAGATCCTCCATGGCACGAGCGACGTCGGGCGCTCGAAGCTCGAGTCGGCGAAGGAGCGGATTCGCGACATCAACCCGAACGTGCACGTCGAAGGCTATCCGGTGAAGCTGACGAGCGCGAACGCGCTCGAGATCGCCCGCGACTACGATGTCGTCGTCGACGGCACCGACAACTTCCAGACGCGCTACCTGACGAACGATCTCTGCGTCCTGCTCGGCAAGCCTAACGTTTACGGCAGCATCTTCCGATTCGAGGGCCAGGCGAGCGTCTTCGCCACCGAGGAAGGACCGTGCTACCGCTGCCTGTATCCCGAGCCGCCACCGCCGGGCCTCGTCCCGAGCTGCGCCGAGGGCGGCGTGCTCGGCGTGCTTCCCGGTCTCGTCGGGACGATCCAGGCGACGGAGACGATCAAGCTGCTGCTCGGAGTCGGCGAGCCGCTCATCGGCCGGCTGCTCACCATCGACACGCTGACGATGCAGTTCCGGACGCTCAAGCTGCGG
>JAICUE010000476.1 GCA_025936015.1 Gemmatimonadaceae bacterium | reverse complement strand
GATCGTCGTTGCGCGTCGACATCGCTCGGATGAGGGCGAAGGCGCCGAAGCAGAGCGGGGCGAGCGGAGCCTCGCTTCCCCCCGCGATCATGACATCGGCATAGCCATCGCGGACTGCGCGGAAGGCGTCGCCGATCGCGATCGTTCCGCTCGCGCAGCTCATCGCGTTGGTGCTGTTCACCCCCTGAACCCCGAACTCGATCGCGACGTTGCAGCTGGCGGCGCCGCCGAAGACGGACAGCGCGAGCAGCGGATCGACGTCGCGCAGTCCGCCCCTGAGGAAGTTGCCGAGTTGCTCCTCGGCATAGGCGATGCCGCCTAACGCTGTCCCCATCATCGCGCCGACACGCTCGCGATCCTCGGTGGCCAGGTCGAGCGACGCGTCCTCGATCGCCATCTTCGATGCCGTCACCGCGAGCTGGCCGAAGCGGTCGAGCCGCTTGGCGCGCTTGGCTTCCATGTGATCGGCGGGGCGGAAGTCGGGAATCTGCGCGGCGAGATGGCTGCGGAAGATCGAGGGATCGAAACGAGTGAGCGTCGCGACCGCGGACTTGCCGGCGTGCAGTCCTTGCCAGAGCTCGCGTTCGCCACTGCCGATCGGGGTGACTGCGCCGATGCCGGTGATGGCGACGCGACGGCGGTGAAACTGGATCATCGGGACTGCTCCTTGATGTTCACTGCTGATGCGCGACGCCGTGCGCGGCGTTTCGTTCCGCGACACGGGCGAGGCCGGCCAGCGTTCGCGATGCGATGCCATGAACGAACACCGGGCCGATCACCGCTCGCGCGGCGAGCGATCCCGCCAGCGGCACCGGCGGCCCGTTCCAGACATGAACGATCCGGACATCGGTTCCGATCCCGCGCGGCGCGAACTCCCAGGCGACGTCCATGCCCGTCGTGATACCCCCGATGTGGCGAAAACGGATCGCCGGCGTTCCCGTCGCTGTCGCGGCGATGGTTTCCATCTCCGAGCGCCAGAAGGTCGGCCAGCTCAGCACGCCGAAAGGGCGGTTCGCCGACATCTCGACGATTCCCCCGTCGCGCCCATCGCGGGCGGTGAATCGCACGAAACGATAGTGCGGAAGCAGCGCGGGCCAGCGCTCGACGTCGCGGGCAAGCTCGAAGATCACCGCGAGTGGTGCGCGCACGAATGCCGCGTCCACCGTCGTCATTGCGCGACCCGTCGGCATCGCGCCGAGCACGACGGGCGGCATCGTTGCCGGGGTCGTGACGTCACGCGCGCTCGTCACGAGTGCGGCGTCCACGACGCGGTGACGCGCCAGCCGAGGCGCTTGGTGACCACCGGCATCGCACCGGTCGCGGTGGCGACGTGGGCGCCGAGCTCGGGCGCGGTGAAACCGCGCAGCACGGACAGCACGCCATCGTGCCGGCTGATCGGGTGGAAGCGCAGGGGGAACGAGACGAGCCAGATCCCGGCGGCGGCGACCCAGCTCCGCTGCAGGTCGCTGACGATCACCCTGACGCGCGCGACGCGATCGAGCTCGCGGAGCACGCAGGCGATCTCGTGCTCGCGGAAATGGTGCAGCAGCTGCGAGCAGACGACGATGTCGATCGAGTGGTCGGCGAAGGGGAGCGCGACCGCGTTGGCAGCGATCGCGCCGTCGATTCGCTGCGCCGCGCTCGTCACGAGTGGAATCGCGGTGTCCGCCCCGATCGCGACGAGATCGACGCCGCGTCGCGCGGCCGCTTCACGCGCGGCGACCGCGATGTCGGCCGCGCCGGTGCCGACATCGAGCAATGTCAGGGGCCGCCGGCGGCCGGCGAGCAGCGGCTCGAGCTCCGCGAGCACCGCGTGCTTGCCGCCGAACAGCCGGTTGGCGAGGGCGACGTCGGCGAGCGAGCGCCTGACGATGGGCGCCGGCACGCCGGGGACGTCGAGCTTCTCGACGCCGCGGCGGCGAGCGGGAGTCAGCGTCCGCGTCACCTGCCTAACGCTCGAGCTGGGCGTAGCCGCCGCGGTAGTAGAGCAGCGGTCGTGCGTTCTCGGTGCTGGCGGCTTCCACCTCGCCGATCACGATCGTGTGGTCGCCGGCGCGGTGACGCGCGACGACGCGACACTCGATGAACGCGAGCGCGCCGGCGATCAGCGCCATCCCGTTCTCGCCGCGCGCGAAGCCGACCCCATCGAACCGCTCCCCGTGATCGGCGAAGCGCCGCGACAGCGGCTCCTGGTCCGATGCGAGGATGCTGACGCCGTAGTGCGTCGCTTCGGCGATCATCGGCTTGAGCGACGACTCCTCGCCGATGCAGACCATCACGAGCGGAGGCTCGAGGCTCACGGCGCTGAATGCGCTGACGGTCATGCCGTGATCCCGGCCATCGGCGCCGCGGACGGTCACGATCGTCACGCCCGACGCGAATCGTCCGAGCACGGCGCGGAAGGCATCCTGATCGAGCGCCATTCAGGACCCTGCGCGACG
>JAICUE010000130.1 GCA_025936015.1 Gemmatimonadaceae bacterium | reverse complement strand
CGCGGAGTCGGCGCGCGTCGAGTCGGCGCCGCTGTATGCTTCGCGACTGATGGAACCGTCAGGATGCACGTACGGCGCGGGGACGGTCGGGCCGGTGCCGGTGTAGCCAGGCAACGTGCGGCCCGTCTGTCCGGGAACTCCGGCCGGAGTCGTCGGCACGGTGACGTTCGCCGCCTCGAGCGCACGCACGTAGTTGACGACGTCCCAGCGATCCATTTCCTCGATGCGATCGTAGGAGGGCATCAGGCCGCGGCCGTTGCGGATGATTCCCCAGATGTAGCCGTCGCTGAATCCGCGCACGCGGTCGGTGCGCAGGCTCGGCGGAAACATCCCGTACTTGATGATCGGCCCATTCCCCATCGCGCCGGCCCCGGGAGCCGTCGGCGCATCGCCGCCGGCCATCCCGTGACAGACGGCGCAGTTGATCTGGAAATACTTGCGGCCATTGTCGAGCGAGCGTGCATCGGCGGGAACGGGGTTGTGAAGCGCGGCCAGCGTATCGTCGAGCACCTTGCCGCCATTCGTGTACGACGCGACGTACGACGGCGCGATCGCACCGCTCACCGGCACCGAGCCCTGTGGGTTCCCGCGCGCGCCGATCGTGTCGGCGGGCGACTGCCACGGATCGATGTCCGGCTGATCCTTGAAGTCGGTGAACCACGAGCAGGCGGAGATCGCCGACGCGCCTAACGCGAACACGAGCGCGCGCGCGAGGCGGCGCCGATTGATCGTCATCGGTTGAACCGGGTGAACCTTCTGGTCAGCGGGCACCGCGCACCTCCACGGCACCGTGGCGGCGCATCGTTTCCTCGATGCTCCGCATCTGTTCCTGCGTGCCCTCGGCGAAGATGCCGTAGTTGCCCTGGCTGAACCGCTCGTCGTAGCCGACGGTGGTGACCAGCCGCGGGATGCCGATGAGCCCGAACAACCCGAAGACCGTCGACAGCCCGCCAATGAGCACCATGACCTCGAAGCCGAAGATCGTGTACGGAATCCACGACGCGATCGCCTTGCCGCCGACGACGAGGGGCCAGTACGTCGAGCACCAGATCGCGATCCACCAGCCGAAGGTCGCGCCTAACGCGCCGCCGATCAGGGTGAACTTGCGCACCTGGCTCGGCGGATCGCCGAACGCCTCCTCGAATTCGTGGCGCGGCGTCGGCGTGTAGGCGGTGATCTTGTTGACCTTCGCGGCGCGGAGCGCCTTCACCGTCTCGGTGGCGGCGTCGAGCTCGCGGAAGACTCCCATCATCCCCTGCATCAGTGCGCTCCTCCCGGCGAGGCGGTGCCTGGCACCGCCGGCACCGCGTGCGTCGCATGCGCGCCATGTCCACCATGCGCATGCAGCATCTTCGGCGGCACGATCTCCTTGACCTCGGAGATAGCGATCACCGGGAGCTGCTTGATGAAGAGCAGGAACCACATGAAGAACCAGCCAAACGACCCGATCAGCAGCGACATGTCGACCCAGGTCGGGACATAGTGGGCCCACTGCCAGGGCTCATACTCGTGGCTGAGCGAGGGCACGACGATGACGAACCGCTCGAACCACATGCCGAGGTTGATGAACAGCGAGAGTCCGAACAGCCAGATCGTGTTGCGACGCAGCTTCTGGGAGAAGAGCGAGAGCGGAAGGACGACGTTGCAGATCAGCATGATCCACGCGGCCCACCACCACTCGCCGAAGACGCGGTTCCAGAAGTAATTCTGCTCGACCTCGCTGCCGCTGTACCACGCCACCCAGAACTCCATGATGTAGGCGCAGCCGACGACCATCGACGTGAACAGGCAGAGCTTCGCCGCCGCGTCGATGACGTTGAGGGTGACGTACTGCTGCAGGTGGAAGAACTTCCGGATCGGGATGATGATCGTGAAGACCATTCCGATGCCGGAGAAGATCGCGCCGGCGACGAAGTACGGCGGGAAGATCGTGGTGTGCCAGCCCGGTGCGAGCGCCATCGCGAAGTCGAAGGAAACGACCGAGTGCACCGAGAGCACGAGCGGCGTGCTGAACGCGGCGAGGAACAGGTAGGCGCGGGTGAAGCTGCGCCACTCGCGATCGGAGTTCCGCCAGCCGAGCGAGAGCACCGCGAGGATCTGCTTTCGTACCGGGTTCTTCTCACGGTCGCGCAGCGTCGCGATGTCCGGGATCAGTCCGACGTAGAGGAAGGTGCTCGAGATCGTGAGGTACGTGAGGATCGCGAACACGTCCCACACCAGCGGGCTCTTGAACTGCGGCCAGATCAGCCGCCAGTTCGGATACGGAATGAGCCAGAAGAACTTCCACGGACGCCCGATGTGAATGATCGGGAAGAGTCCGGCCGTCATGACCGCGAACACCGTCATCGCTTCCGCACATCGATAGATCGTCGTGCGGAAGCCGGCTCGGAACAGGTAGAGAATCGCCGAGATCAGGGTACCGGCGTGGCCGATACCGACCCAGAAGACGAAGGTGATGATGTAGACGCCCCACATCACCGGGGGGTTGAGCCCGGTCATGCCGAGCCCCCAGTAGATCTGGTAGGTCCAGACTCCAGCGCCCCAGAGGAACAGCAGGACGGCGACGCCTAACGCGCCGAACCAGCCGAACGACGGGGCGAGCGTGCCGGCGATCTCGCGATCGACCTGCTCGTAGTCGAGGACCGCGGGGAGCGGGATGTCCGCCGAGGCGAGGTTGGTGCCCCGCGGTAATCCGTCGTTGTCGTAATCGCGGGCAGCCATCAGCGGGCCTCCCCGGCAGGCGCCGCACCGGCGGCGACGACGCTGCCACCGGGGTGATTGACCTTCTTCAAGTAGACCACCGCGGTAAAGGTGTTCAGCTCCTCGAAGACGTGATAGGCGCGCCGGTCCTGCGCGAGCCGTGCGACCGTCCACGCCGGGTCAGCCGCGTCGCCGAAGGTGATCGCGCGCGACGGGCAAGCCTGCGCGCAGGCGACCGTGAACTCATCCGGCTTCACCTCGCGCCCCTCGAGCTTCGCCCGGTGCTCGGCTTCGCGGATACGCTGGACGCAGAAGGTGCACTTCTCCATCACGCCCTTGCCGCGGACCGTGACGTCCGGATTGAGCTGCCAGTTGAGCGGCTCGGGGAACGCGTACTGGCGACGCGCCGGCTCGCCGTACCCGAACCAGTTGAAGTAGCGGACCTTGTACGGGCAGGCATTCGAGCAGTAGCGGGTGCCGACGCAGCGGTTGTAGACCTGCACGTTCAGGCCGTCAGGCGAGTGGTAGGTCGCATACACCGGGCACACCGGCTCGCACGGCGCGTTGCCGCAGTGCTGGCAGAGCATCGGCGTGAAGCGCGTCTCGAAATCGCCGTCGAAGGTCGTCTCATTCCCTTCTCCGCCCTCGAAGTAGCGCTCGATGCGGAGCCAGCTCATCTCGCGCCCCTTCAGGATGTTCGCGCCGGGACGCGTGTCCCAATGCGAATCCGGGAACCCGGGGCCTAACGCTCTGCCCTGGAATGGCGCGCCGACGGTCGGGATGTTGTTCTCCGCGTAGCAGGCCGTGACGCAGGCCGAGCAGCCGGTGCAGCGGGCGAGGTCGACCGTCATCGCCCAGCGGCGCTTGGCCATCCCGCTCCAGTGCTTCGGGTCGTACATCCCGTTGTCCTTCGAGGTCGGGCTGCCGAGGTCGCCCTGTGCATCGTTGGCGACGGGCGAACGCAGTCCGGGGAGGAACTCATGGCTCGCGTCACCGGGCATCGCTTCCTCGCCCTCACCGCCCTCGCGACCGCTCTTCCCTTCCGGCTCGGTGCCGCGCGGCGCGTCGTTGCCGCCGTTGCCGTTAGGCGCGATGTTGTCCGCGTGCTCGCCGCCCTGCGCATTGGCGAGCAGCCCGCCGCGGCCGGCGACGATCGCCTGGGCGATGCCGCGGCCATGCTGGCGAGCCGAACCTTCGGTGGTCACCATCGGCACCACCTCGCCGACCCTGGTGACGGTCGCCTTCGTCGTGAAGGAGCGCCCGCCGGCCCCGTCGGTGCCTAACGGGAAGATCGGCGCGGCGTCGACGCCGGTCCCCTTCGCGTAGCGCCCGTACTCGGTATGACCCTGGCCGAGCGGGATCGCGATCGTGTCGGGACGGATGCCGAGGAAGAGGTAGACCGGTGCCTTCACCGACCCGGCGGAGGTCTTCACCTCGACGAGGTCGCCGAAGGCGACGCCGAGCTTGTTCGCCGTCACCGGATGCAGCTCGACCCAGGACTGCCAGCAGATCTTCGAGACCGGGTCGGGAAGCTCCTGCAGCCACGGCTTGTTCGCGCCGCGGCCGTCGCCTAACGTCGGCGAGTAGTAGCTGAGCAGCGTGTAGTCGCCGGTCGCCGCCGGGGCGGTCAGCCGGACCGGCGTCCGTCGCGCCGCCGGCGCGTTAGGCAGCGAGCCGGGCATCACGCCGCGCGGAAGCGCGGCGGTGATCGCCGCCTGGCCGCCGGGGATGCGCCCGAAGAGCCAGGCGCGATAGTCCTTCTGTGTGTAGCGACTCGCCGTCGCCTGGTTCGCCTGCGCCGCCTGGATCAGGACGTCGGCGGTGGCGCGGGTGTCGAACACCGGCTCCATCGCCGGCTGCTGGAGCGAGATCGTCGTCCGCGTCGGCTGGGCATCGCCCCAGCTCTCGAGCGCGTGGTTGTCCGGAAGGACGAGATCGGCCATCGATGACGTCTCGTCCGGATACGAGGAGAAGCTGACCTTGAACGGCACCTTCGCCATCGCCGCCGCGAAGCCGGGCATGGTGAACGCGGGGTTCGCCCCGCGGACCATCAGCACCTTCACCTCGCTGCGGTTCATCCGCTGGACCACGTCGTACAGCTCGCCGAAGCCGCCCATCCCTTCGAACCCGGTGATCGGATCGTTAGGCAGGACGGTCACGCCGACGTTGCCGGCGCTCTGGTTCATCCGGTTGACGGTCTGGGCCAGCTCGAGGGCGTTGGCGCCATTGCCGCCGGCGAGGAAGAGCGACGGCTTCGCCGCCGCGATCTCGCGGGCGAGCCGCGTCAGCTGCTCGGCGGGGACGTCGCACTGCTGCGCCGCGGTCGCCGGTGCCACCGCACCACTCAGCGCCTGCGCGACGATCTGCTCGGTGCCCGGCTTGCACGGCACCCATTCGTCGGCGTTCAGACCGGTGAGCGAGCGACGCGCGCCGACATAGATGAAGCGCGGCGCGTCGTCAAGCTTCGCGCGTGCATCGGCGAAGTCGAGCTGCTGGGGGACCGAAGCGCCCCAGCCATCGAGGAAGTCGGCGCCGAAGGAGACGATCAGCTTCGCCGCGCTGAACCGCAGCGAGGGCCACGACACTCCGTAGCTCTCGCGGTTCGCTTCCATCGTCGCGCTCTGCGCCTCGGCGTCGTAGCTGATGTGCGCCGGCATGTTGTTCGCCGCGAGCCAGCTGTCGAGGAAGCCGGGGAAGGACCCGCTCTCGTGCTGGTTGATGAAGACCGCGCTCGCGCTCTGCCCGCGGCTCTGCGCGGTGCCGAGGTTCGTCGAGAAGAACTGCAACGCCTCCTGCCACTTCACCTGCTCGAGCTTCCCGTTCTTCCGGATCATCGGACCGCGGTAGCGATCGGGATTGTAGAGTCCCTGCAGCGCCGCCTGGCCGCGGGCGCAGATCGCGCCGCGCGACAGCGGATGTTCGGGATTCCCCTCGAGCTTGAGTGCGCGGCCGTCACGCGTCTCGGCGATCACGCCGCAGGCAGCCGAACATTCCCGACAGGTCGTCGCGTAGTAGGTCGAAACGCCGGGAACGGTCTGGTCCGGATGGTGGACGTACGGGATCAGCCGCTCGACGTGATCGGTCCCGCAGCCGACTGCAGCCGCGGTCGCGGTGCCGACGCCGAGGATCTTGAGGAACTCGCGGCGTGGAGTGGTCGATCCCGGTGGCGATGCTTGCTCTGACACGGCCGAAGATCCTGGTGGCGATGCGTGCTCTGACACTTCGATGAGGGACGAGAGAAGGTCTGGCCAACAGCGGTAAAACACGAAGTCGAACGTGCGGCGAGCGGCCGGGCTGCCGTTAGGCAGCGCGACCGCTCGTGACGATCAGAAGTGACAGGTACTGCAGTCGTAACGGGCCTTGAACTCGGGCTTGTAGTTCCCGATGTGGCAGTTGAGGCACCATCCCATGCTCAGCGAGCTGGCCTGATAGACCTTGGGCATGTCCTGGATCTGTCCGTGACAGTCCTGGCAGGTGACTCCCGCATTCACGTGGCGCATGTGCGGGAAATGCACATACTCCGGCACCTTGTGGATGCGGACCCATGGCACCGGCTGATCCTTGTAGTAATAGGCCGCGAGCTTCTTGATCTCGGGCTTGTTCGCGGCGACCACGGTATGGCAGCCCATGCAGGTCCCGACAGCGGGCATTCCCGGGTCAGGCGACTTGAAGGCGGCGAAGTGGCAGTAGACGCAGTTCATCCCCAGTGTCTTGACGTGCACCGGGTGGGGGTAGGCGATCGGCTGATCCGGTGCCGCCCCCTGCGGGGACGACGCTCCACTGTACGCCGAGAGAAAGATGGCGCACGCAGCGAGAGCGACGAGCCCTGGAACGGCCGCCCACTTCCCTTTCGTGATCATCGCAACCTGGTCGAATTGAGGCGATCGAGAAAGCCGAATGGATTACTCGACTTTGTGAAGATTTTCACAAGCACCAAGCAGGCCAAAAGATGACCGTGCACATTGGCGATTGCAAGTGCACCGCGACGATGAACAGTGCGCGCAGCAGATGGACGGCAGGGTGCGCGGTGTGTCCTCGCTGCTGATCAGAAGCCCGTCCTGCGCGAATGACGCACGGGTTCGTGCCGTGCGAAGGCGTCGTTGCCGCACAACGACTTAGCGCGATGACACGATGCGCGCCCTCCTTGCTTCAACAGGTCGCAACCGTTGTTCGACCTGTCGTCCACTCGCAGGGAGGGACCGATGACCACGCGCACACTGCTTGTCACCGTTGCGGCGACAATCGCTGCTTCGGCGCTCACCGTCACTGACGCGGAGGCGCAATGGCGCCGCGGCGACCAGCATTACGCTTCGGCGTCCGCGCCGGAGCAG
Organism: Gemmatimonadaceae bacterium; assembly: GCA_025936015.1. GTDB lineage: Bacteria > Gemmatimonadota > Gemmatimonadetes > Gemmatimonadales > Gemmatimonadaceae > JABFXC01. Next base: position 98 of record JAICUE010000130.1, on the reverse strand, counting down.
ACGATCTCGTACATGGTCGGCTATGCGGTGCTCGACGATGGCATGAGCGTCGACTCGCTCGCGCGTCCATGGGCGGTGCGGCTCGATGCACCGATCAT
>JAICUE010000431.1 GCA_025936015.1 Gemmatimonadaceae bacterium | reverse complement strand
CGAGGACTCGGCCTCACGTTCAGCGTCGCCGAGGATCCGCTTTGCCGTTTCTTCCGCGGTCGCCTTGGCCAGCGTCTGGCGCGCGATTTCGCCCTTCGACCCGGTGCTTCGCCCGACAAAAAAAGCAACCGCGGCGGCCACGATCGTGAGGGTGACCAGCGCGGCGGTCAGCAGCGTTTCGCTCATGGCTCTATCTATATCTCCAGCGCGCCGTGTCGGCACGCGCTCGTGGAAGGGGGCTTCGGGAGCTCTCGCTCGCCCTCGACAGCGGCGCGGCGTGCGGGGCTAACTACAGACCCCGCTTGGAGCTACGGCCCACGGATGAAGCTACGTCGTCGGGGCTGCTTTGGCTAGACCGGCTCACCGCGCTTCGCAGGGGGAAGCAGCCGCCTGATCTCGGCCGCGAGATTGCGCATTTCCCCGGCGAGCTCCTCGCCCTCTTCGCGCGCGTGGAAGAGCTCATCGGTGATCTTCATCGCCGCCAGGATCGCCGCCTTCTGCGGCTCGATCACCGTCCCGCTCTCGAGCACCGAGCGCATCGTTCGATCGACATACTCGGCGACCGCGCGGGTGAACTCCGCTGACCGCTCCGTCCGGATCGAATATTCGTCACCGACGATCGAGACGCGAACCGACCGCTTCGTGCTCACTTCTCCCCCTTCGTCGCCTGCTGTCGCACGAACCGGACACGATCGAGAAGCTGCCTGGTGCGGGCCGTCGCGCTCTCCACCCGTTCCTTGAGCTGCGCATTCTCCCTGCGCAGCTCCGCGACGTCCGCCGAGTCGCTTCCGCCGTTCGGCTCGAGCTCCTTCACACGCGCCTCGGCGGCCAGCGCTCGGCGTCGAAACGATGCGAGCTCGTCCTCGAGATGATGGACGAGCAGGGCGAGATCCTGAAAGGCCGCGACCTCAGAGCGAACGCTGGCGGATTCCGAGCTCATGTTCCAGGGTCTTCAGGAGTTTGTCGCGACGCCCCTCCACTTCCTTGTCGCGTAGAGTGCGATCCGGGTGCCGCAACGTCAACCGCCAGGCGAGCGAGCGCAGACCGGCGTCGATGCCCTTGCCCCGGTACTCGTCGAACAGCACGACCCGCTCGAGCAGATCACCAGCGCCGCGCCTGAGCACGGCCTCGACCGCCGCAGCCGATACACCGTCCGGCACCAGCAACGCAAGGTCGAATTCGACCGCGGGGGTCGAGGGGATCGGCTGGTACTCGGCGACAGCGCGGCCCGCGGCGGCCGGCACGGGGAGGGCTGGCGCATGATGCCCTGGCAGTGCCACGGCTGCCGATGCAACCTCGCCGAGCGAGAGCTCGACGCCGTAGGCTGGCGCCGCCCACACCGGCGCATCCAGCGCGAGGCGCCTAACGCTGCCGCGCTCGGCGCCATCGATGGTGATCGCCCACAACACATCGGAAGACGAACCGCTGACCAGCGTGACCGCGGCACCTGGATACGCGACCGCAGCGATCGATTCCGCGATTCCCTTGGCGTCCCACTCGTCGAATGCCGGGGGCTTGGGCTCGGTGAAGTGCGGCGGCCGGCGTGCGCCCATGACCAGCGCGGCGACGTGGGTCTCCTCGCGCGGAAGCTTGCTGCTCGCCGGCGCGAAGACATTCCCGATCTCGAACAGCCGCACGTCGCCCTGCATGCGTGTGAGGTTGTACTCGGCGCGCCGTGCGAGCGTGTCGAGCAGGTCGCGTCGGAGGAAAGCTTCGTTCTCTGCCAGCGGGTTGAGCACACGCACGAAACCAGCGCCACTTTCGCTGCCGCGCACGAAGGGCATCGGCCGCACCTCGTACATCCCGGCCGCGACGAGAGCGTCACGGAGCGCAGCCGCGAGCGTCCACTCGCGCGGAGTCGGGACTGCGGACGGGCGTACGCTTCGCAGCTCGTCGGGGAAGTTCTCGTATCCCACGAGTCGCGCGACCTCCTCGACGAGATCGATCTCATCGACGACGTCGCCGCGCCAGCTCGGGGGCGTGATCGTGAGCTCTTCTTCGCCGGCGAGCATCTCGGTACCGGCGCGCGTGACCGCCTGAAAACCGATCGCGGCGAGCAGGCGCGCAATCTCTGCCGCCGGAACCGCCTTGCCGAGCAGCCTCGCGACTCGCTCCACGCGCAACACGACTGGAGAGAGTGTGCGCGCCTCCGGATAGACGTCGACCGGCGCGCCTTCGACCGTTCCACCGGCGACCGCCGTTATGATCTCGACCACGCGGCTGAGTGCCGCCGGCGGCAGCTCCGGATCGACGCTCCGTTCGAATCGATAGCTGGCGTCCGTCGAGAGGCCGAGCGCGCGACGCGCGGCGCGCGTCCGCCGCGGATCGAAGATCGCGACCTCGACGAACAGGTCGCGCGTCGTCTCGGTGACTTCACTCTCGCGGCCGCCCATCACCCCGGCGACCGCATGGGGAGTCGTCGCGTCAGCGATCACGGTGATGCGCTCGTCCAGCGTTCGCGTTGCGCCGTCGAGCGTCACCAGCGTCTCACCCTTTCGCGCCTGCCTGACGATGACCTCTCCGCCACCAAGCTTCGACAGGTCGAAGGCATGGATCGGCTGCCCGAGCTCGTGAAGCACGTAGTTCGTCGCGTCGACGACGTTGTTGATCGAGCGCACGCCGACGGACTGCAACCGTGCGACGAGCCACTCCGGGCTCGGGGCGACCGCGACTCCGCGAATCACGACGCCCATGTAGCGCGAGGCCAGCGCGCGATCCGCGACCCGGACGGTGAGCGCCCCCGTTCGACCCGAGTCGACGGCATGGGCCGCCGCCGGAACTTTGGCCGTGCTGCCGGGAATCGCCGGCAGCTGGAGCGTCTTGCCTAACGCCGCAGCCAGCTCGCGGCCGATCCCGCGATGCGACAGCAGGTCAGGGCGGTT
>JAICUE010000228.1 GCA_025936015.1 Gemmatimonadaceae bacterium | reverse complement strand
GTGAAGGCACAGCGCGCTTCCGGCCGATTCATCGCCAACCGCGATGCACGCTGGGATTGGCGCGCCATCGCGTCGTCGGGCGACACCCTCGACACTCCGCCGTCGCTCGACGTCTCGGTCGTCGCCGACTCGGCGCCGACGATCGCCATCGTGCTGCCCTCCGCTGACACTCTCGTCGCGACCGAAGCGAGCGTCACGCTTCGCCTCATCGCCGGCGACGATCACGGACTGGCGACGGTGCGCCTCGACCTCGCGCCGGACGCCGGCCCGCGTGCGTCACGGGTGCTCGCGCACGCACTTCCGGCCCGTTGGGGCGCCGATGTCGGGCTCGACGTCGCATCGTTAGGCATCCAGCCGGGACAGGCGGCGCGACTGACCGCGGTCGCGATCGATGACTCGCCGTGGGCGCAGGCCGGATCGTCGCGGACGATCGTCCTCCGCGTGCCGGGGATCAGCGAGCAGCGCGAGCGGGCCCGGGCGACGGCGGACTCCCTCGTTGCGGCCGCCGCCGCCGCCGCGTCGGGCGAACGCGATCTCGCGCGGCGCACGGGCGAGGCATCGCGCGACCGCGGGACACGTACGTCGCCCGCGAAGTCGGCGAACGGGACGAGCGGAAAAGCCGCCGACAGCCCACCGCGCCGCGATGCGATGTCCTACGAGACGGAACAGCGCGCCCGCGCGGTGCGCGACGAACAGCAGAAGCTCTCGTCGAACGTGACCGCGATGCAGCAGCGCGCCGGCGACCTGCAGAAGCAGCTCGACCGCGCCGGTGCGCTCGACAGCAGCCTCGCCTCGCAGCTGCGCGACGCGCAGAAGCTGATGCAGGAAGCGCTCACTCCCGACCTCGCCGCATCGCTCGCCGCGCTCGACAGCGCGCTGCAATCGGGAAGTGCCGATGCCGCGAGAACATCGCTCGCCGATCTCGCGCGACAGCAGGAGCAGCTTCGCCAGCAGCTCGATCGCGTTGCCGAGATGCTCTCGCGCGCCGCGATCGAGGGATCACTCAAGACAGTTCACGACGAGGCGCGTGACATCGCCGCCGCCGAGCAGCAGCGGGCGGATTCGCTCGCGGCTGGCCGCCCAGCGGCAGCTGCGCAGCCGCTCGCGGACCGGGCGAAGAAAGTCGCCCGCGACGCGAGCGCGCTGGCCGAGCGACTGCGCAAGGCTGGAGGCGACGCGAGTTCCGCCCAGGCGAGCGAAGGCTCGGCGCATGCCCGCCAGTCAGCTGCCGCGCTGGATACGCCGCCTAACGGCGATGCGACGAAGGGCGCTCGCGACGGCGCGGCGGAGATGAACAAGGCGGCCGACGCGCTCGCGGCGGCGCGCAAGCAGCAGATCGGCGCGTGGAAATCAGAGCTCGCCCGGGAGCTCGATCAGTCGATCCAGGAGATGATGCAGCTCGCGCAGGGCGAGCGCGCGCTCGCGGAGCAGAGCAGGAGCGGAACGAGCGCGAGCTCACTTCGCCCGGAGCAGAGCGCGCTGCAGCAAGGTGTCGAGAAAACCAGCGAGCGCCTGGAGAAGGCGAGCCGCGCGTCGTCGCTGCTCTCGAGCCGATCGCGCTCGGCGGTCGCAGAGGCGCGGCGGCAGAGCACGCGAGCGACGACGGAGACCGCGCGTCCGCAGGGCGCCAGCGACCGGAGTTCGCAGGACGCGTTCGATAACGCAGCGGACGCGCTCACGAAGGCAGCCGCTGCCCTCGTACGCGACCGCGAGCGTGTCAACGCGTCAGAGACCGCCACTGGCTTCGCCGACATGTTGAAGGAGATGCAGAAGCTCGCCAGGCAGCAGGGCGCGCTCAACGGCCAGGCGGCGAATCTCTTTCAGATGCCCGGCGCCGGCGGCGCGGGGAGCGCGCAAGCGCGGGCACTGGCGAGGCAGCAGCGGGAAGTCGCGCGTGCACTCGAGCAGCTCGGCGACGCGGACGGCAGCGGTCGCGCTGACGCGCTCGCCGCCGAGGCGCGCCGCGTCGCCGAAGCACTCGAGCGCGGCGGGATGAACGAGGCGACGAAAGCGCGGCAGGAAGAGCTGCTGCGGCGGATGCTCGACGCCGGCCGTTCGCTCGAAGGCGAAGAGCGGGACGACGGCAAGCGTGAGGCAACATCGGCGACTGGCGTGCAGATCTTCACCCCCGGCTCTGCCGATGCCTCCGGCACCGCCGCACGACGGTGGCGCGAGCCAACCTGGGACGAGCTGCGCGGACTGAGCGCCGAGGAGCGCCGGGCGGTGATCGACTATTTCCGCCGGATGAACGCGGCGGGAACACCGTGAAGGCCGCGAGTCTCGCTGCCGCGCTGCTGCTGAGCGTCGCCGCGGTCACACCCGCGTCGCTGACATCACAGCAGATGACCGACCGGTCGACCCCGGCGCTGATCCGCGGGCTGGACCTCGAGCAGCGCGGACGTAACGCCGAAGCAGCCGCCGCCTTCCGCGAAGCGTTAGGCAGCGGCGACATGCTGCCGGCGCTGCTCGGGCTCGAGCGCGTCTATGCGACGATGTCGAAGAGCGACTCGCTCGTGTCGCTCGCTGACTCGCTGGCGCACGCGCATCCGGCGGAGACGATGGTGCATATCGTTAGGCTCCGCGTCCTGCTCTATGCGCGGCGTCCGACCGCGGCGCGGGCGGCGTTCGCCGAGTGGACGAAGCTCGCCCCGAAGCAGATCACGCCGTACCGCGAGTACACGCGGCTCCTCCTCGACGCCGGGGACCTCGCCGGCGCCGACAGCGTGATCACCGCGGCGCAGCCGCTCCCCGGCGCCGCGATCGCGCTCGGGCCGGAACGGGCCCGCATCCTCTCGGCGCGCGGCGACTGGTCGCACGCCGCGCTCGCCTGGCGCGGCGCCGTCGAGCGCGGGCCGCAGCTGGTGCCGGAGGCCGCCTTCGCGTTAGGCGCGGCGACCGGGGACGGCCGCGACGACATCCGCCGCACGTTAGGCAGCGGCAGCTCGCCGGCCGGACGGATGCTGCTCTCGCAGATCGAGATGATGTGGGGATCCCCGGCCGCTGCCTGGTCGGCATTGGCATCGTTGCCGCCGGACGCGCCGACCGTCGCCGCGTGGCGCGATTTTGCCGAGCGCGCGGAGGGCACCGAAGCATGGCTCCCGGCGCGCGACGCGTGGCGCGCGGTGCTCTCGGCGACCAAGTGCGATGGTGAGACCGCGCTCCGCGCAACCGACGACGCGGTCCGCGGTGGCGACCCCACGAGCGCGCTGGCGCTGCTCGATTCATTTCCCTGCGCTGCGTCGAACCCGTCGATGGCCGGCGTCGCCGCGTCGCTCCGCGTTCGCGCGCTCGCGCTCGCCGGCCGCGCGCCGGAAGCGACGGCGGCTCTCGCGAAGCTCGCCGTCACGGACGACGAGCGCCGGATCCTGCTGACCGACGTCGCCTGGGCGTGGGTACGCGCCGGTGACACCGGGAAGGCACGGGCGATGATGGGCGATGCGCTTGCCGACGACACCACCGGCGTCCGCGGCTGGCTCGCGCTTTACGACGGCGACATCGCGACCGCGCGCACCGCGCTCCGCGAATCGGGAACACCATCGAGCGACGCCGTGCGCGCGCAGGCGATCATCGCCCGCACCCGCGCCGACCGCGCGCCGAAGTTCGGCGCCGCGTTCCTCGCGCTCGCGCGCCGCGACTCGGCCGCTGCTGCGCAGCTGTTCGAGGCGGCCGCGGCCGAGCTGCCCGACGCCGCGTCGCTCCTCCTCGCCAGCGCGGCCGAGATCCGCTACGCCCGTGGCGACGCGACAGGCGCGATCGCGCTCTGGCAGCGCGTCCTCGATCAGTACGCGAGCTCGGCCGACGCTCCCCCCGCCGAGCTCGCGCTCGCGCGCGCTCTCCTCGCCGCCGGCGACCGCGCCGGCGCGAAGGCGCACGTCGAGCACCTGATCCTCACCTGGCAGGACAGCTCGCTCGTCCCGCAGGCGCGGCAGCTGCTCGGAACGTTAGGCGGTGCCGAGTGAGCGCGCGGTCGCCGTTCGCCCGGGCGTTCCAGCTTCTCGCCGCGGTCGCCGCGCTCGCGATGCCCGTCGTCGCGCGCGCGCAGCATCTCCTCGTCCCGATGGACGATGCCCAGCAGAACCATCTCAAGGCGTACGGCCTCACCTTTCACACCCTCCAGCTCGGACAGAAGGCGGAGTGGCTTCTCAACTATCGCGGCGGCTCGTTCCTCCTGCCCGACCTCCCCGACCTGCGCCGCCGCTCGGCGCTCGACGGCGTGACGGTCGAGCCGGTGAACGACGCGGCGGTCGCCGCGGTCCGCGCCGAGATGGCTGGCGGCAACATGGACGCGGTCCCGCTCGAGAAGGCACCGAAGATCGCGGTGTACTCCCCGCCTAACGCGCCGCCATGGGACGACGCGGTCACGCTCGCGCTGGAGTATGCGGGAATCGACTACACGCGGATCTACGACGACGAGGTCGAGAAGGACGGTCTGGCCGGCTACGACTGGGTGCATCTCCACCACGAGGATTTCACCGGCCAGCTCAACAAGTTCGCCGTCACCTACGGCCTCACCCCGTGGTTCCAGGCACTCAAGGCCGAGAACGAGGAGACCGCGCACCGGTATGGCTTCGCCAACATCCCGGCGCTGAAGAAGGATGTCGCCGAGAAGATCCGCCAGTTCGTCGAGCGGGGCGGATTTCTCTTCGCGATGTGCGGCGCGACCGAGACGCTCGAGCTGGCGATCGCCGGCCACGACGTCGACATCGCCAACGAGTATGCCGACGGCACCCCGGTCGATCCGCACGCCGACGAGAAGATGGATTGGTCGCGGACGATGGCCTTCCGCGACGCGCACATCGTCGCCTCGCCGCTCGTCGGCTCGATGAGCGACATCGACGGGCACCAGGTGAACGCGCCGGGCCAGCGCCAGCCGTTAGGCCAGTTCACCCTCTTCGACTTCGCCGCGAAGTTCGATCCCGTCGCGTCGATGCTCGTCCAGGATCACCAGCAGACGATCCCCGATTTCTACGGCGTCACCACCAGCTTCACCAAGGCGACGCTCAAGCCCGGCGTCACCGTCCTCGCCAGCGAGGAGGGCGCGCCGTGGGTTAAGTACATCCACGGCGACTACGGCAAGGGATCATGGACCTTCCTCGGCGGCCATGATCCCGAGGATCCGCAGCACGTCGTCGGGAGCCAGCCGACCGATCTCTCGCTGCATCCGAACTCGCCGGGCTATCGGCTGATCCTCAACAACGTTCTCTTTCCGGCAGCGAAGAAGAAGCCCCTCAAGACCTGAGCGTGACCATGGACGCGACCTCGAGACGAGACTTCCTCAAGAC